>NZ_JBFTML010000019.1:0-88688 GCF_056396925.1 Pseudomonas sp. 05N433
ATGCCCGGATAGAGGGGTCCCCCTCAAAAAACGATATTTCCGCCCTCCCCGCCAACAACGCTACTCTCAGGAAAATATCGCTGCTCAAATCCCGGGGACTCCATGGAAAGAACCACCGTCAAACCACTTCTGCTCGCACTCGCCCTCGCCACAACCGCATCACTCGCACAAGCCGCCCAAGCCGCCACCACCCTGGTCTACTGCTCCGAAGCCAGCCCTGCCGGATTCGACCCCAGCCAATACACCAGCGGCACCGACTTCGATGCCTCGGCCGAAACCGTCTTCAACCGCCTCACCCAATTCAAACGCGGCGGCACCGAAATCGAACCCGGCCTGGCAACAAAATGGGACGTATCCGAGGACGGCCTCACCTACACCTTCCACCTGCGCGACGGCGTGAAATTCCACACCACCGACTACTTCACCCCCACCCGCGACTTCAACGCCGACGACGTGCTGTTCACCTTCCAGCGCCTGCTCGACCCGGACAACGCCTTCCGCAAGGCCTACCCCGCCGAGTCGCCGTACTTCACCGACATGGGCCTGAACACCACGATCAAAAGCATCGACAAGATCGACGACCACACCGTGCGCTTCAGCCTGAACAACGTCGACGCCGCGTTCGTGCAAAACCTCGCCATGAGCTTCGCCTCGGTGCAATCCGCCGAATACGCCGCCCAACTGTTAAAGGAAGGCAAAGCCGCCGACCTCAACCAGAAACCCGTCGGTACCGGCCCGTTCGTGTTCAAGCGCTACCAAAAGGACTCGCAAATCCGCTACGCCGCCAACAAGGCCTACTGGAAACCCGAGGACGTGAAACTCGACAACCTGATTTTCTCGATCACCCCGGACGCCGCCGTGCGCTTGCAAAAACTCAAGGCCGGCGAGTGCCAGGTCAGCGGCTACCCACGCCCGGCAGACATCGAAGTGATGGAGCAAGACCCGAATCTGAGGGTGCTCAAGCAAGCCGGTTTCAACCTCGGCTTCCTTGCCTACAACGTGACCCACCCACCGCTGGACCAGCTCAAGGTGCGTCAGGCGCTGGACATGGCCATCGACAAGCCGGCGATCATCAAGGCTGTCTACCAGAGTGCCGGGCAACTGGCGCAAAACGCCTTGCCACCGGCGCAATGGTCGTATGACCCGAGCATCAAGGACGCCCCGCACGACCCGACCAAAGCCCGCGCGCTACTGAAAGAAGCGGGAGTTGCTCCCGGCACCACAATTAATCTGTGGGCCATGACCGTGCAGCGCGCCTCCAACCCCAATGCGCGGATGTCGGCACAGATGATCCAGCAGGATTGGGAGAAAGTCGGGATCAAGGCCAACATCGTCAGCTATGAATGGGGCGAATACATCAAGCGCGCCAAGAACGGTGAGCATGACGCAATGATCTACGGCTGGACCGGCGACAACGGTGACCCGGATAACTGGCTCGGCGTGCTCTACAGCTGCGCTGCGGTGAAAGGTAGCAACTACGCCAAATGGTGTGACCCGGTCTACGACAAACTGGTGCAGCAAGCCAAGGTGTCCACGGACAAACAACAGCGGGTCAAACTGTACCAACAGGCCCAGCAAATCCTTAAACAACAAGTACCTATCACACCCATTGCCAACTCGACGGTGTTCCAGCCACTGCGCAAGGAAGTCACCGACTTCAAGATCAGTCCGTTTGGCCTCACACCGTTCTATGGCGTGGGTATAAATAAGTAACACCAGGCTCCAACCGGGTGCGTCAACCGCCCCGGTCGCCCCTTATCGGTGCACGACTTGCACCGTAAAAAACCTGCGCAAACGGTCAAATACATCAGTTTTTACACATATGCGACATTAAGGTACGTTCGTGCCACTCTTTAGGACTTGTGGCCATTCCGGATCTTGCATTGGGTACGGCCCCTGCATAAGTATCCGCAGGTCGACTCACGAGGTCGTCCTCTAATCCAAAAATGACAACAAATCATGAGGCCACCATGCTTAAACACGCGGTCATTCCGTTTTTAGTCGGCGCAAGCCTGTTAGCCAGTGCACCTTTCGCCCAAGCGGCGTCTAACCTGGTGTTCTGCTCCGAAGGAAGCCCGGCCGGTTTCGACCCAGGTCAATACACCACCGGAACCGACTTCGACGCCTCTGCAGAAACCATGTTCAACCGCCTGACCCAGTTCGAGCGCGGCGGCACCGCCGTGATTCCTGGCCTGGCGACCAAGTGGGACATTTCCAGTGACGGCCTGACTTACACTTTCCACCTGCGTGAAGGCGTCAAGTTCCACACCACCCCGTATTTCAAGCCGACGCGTGAGTTCAACGCCGACGACGTGCTGTTCACCTTCAATCGCATGATTAACAAGGATGACCCGTTCCGTAAGGCGTACCCGACCGAATTCCCGTACTTCACCGACATGGGGATGGATACCAACATCACCAAGATCGATAAAGTCGACGACCACACCGTCAAGTTCACCCTCAAAGACGTAGACGCCGCGTTCATCCAGAACATGGCCATGAGCTTCGCCTCGATCCAGTCCGCCGAGTACGCTGCCCAGCTGCTCAAGGAAGGCAAGGCTGCCGACATCAACCAGAAACCGATCGGCACCGGCCCGTTCGTGTTCAAGAGCTACCAGAAAGACTCCAACATCCGCTACACCGGGAACAAGGACTACTGGAAGCCTGATGACGTGAAGATCGACAACCTGATCTTCGCCATCACCACCGACCCGTCGGTACGCATCCAGAAGCTGAAGAAGAACGAGTGCCAGATCACTCTGTTCCCGCGTCCAGCCGACCTGAAGGCGCTCAAAGAAGATAAAACTTTGAAGATGCCTGAGCAGGCTGGTTTCAACCTGGGCTACATCGCCTATAACGTGATGGACAAGGTCAAGGGCAGCAACGAGCCGAACCCGCTGGCCGACCTGCGCGTTCGTCAGGCGCTGGACATGGCCGTCAACAAGCCGCAGATCATCGACTCGGTTTATCAGGGCGCAGGCCAACTGGCCGTCAACGCCATGCCGCCGACCCAATGGTCCTACGACACCACCATCAAGGATGCCAAGTACGATCCTGAGAAAGCCAAGCAGCTGCTCAAGGAAGCCGGCGTCAAGGAAGGCACCGAAATCGTTCTGTGGGCGATGCCGGTACAGCGTCCGTACAACCCGAACGCCAAGCTGATGGCTGAAATGCTGCAGTCCGACTGGAAGAAGATCGGCCTGAACGTGAAGATCACCAGCTACGAATGGGGCGAGTACATCAAGCGCTCCAAAGGCGGCGAGAACCAGGCGATGATCATCGGCTGGAGCGGCGACAATGGTGATCCGGACAACTGGCTCAACGTGCTGTTCGGCTGCGACTCGCTGAGTGGCAACAACTTCTCCAAATGGTGCGACAAGAAATTCGACGGCCTCGTCAAGGAAGCCAAACGCACCACCGATCAGGCCAAGCGCACCGAACTGTACAAACAGGCGCAACACGTCCTCAAAGATGCTGTTCCAATGACACCTATCGCTCACTCGACGGTGTTCCAACCCATGCGCGCCAACGTGCAGGACTTCAAGATCAGCCCATTTGGCTTGAACTCCTTCTACGGCGTCAGCGTCAGCAAATAAGAAAAGGCAGCGGCGACGTTTTCAGTGTCGCCGCTGCTTTTTTCTGCCGAGAAGTTAGGAATTTGCCTACATCCAAATCCGCTGTCTGACGCAGCCAGGGGTTAGGACGCGTTGCCTTTTCCTACGAGTCTTTAGGACTCAGCGCATTTACTGCCAGACCCACGGCACCTACCGTCGGGTTCTGACCAGTGACTGTGTGGGCTATCGGTTTGCTGCCCGTATTGGTTTGAGCTCAATGCCGCCACAACGTCCCCGGACGGGATCGCGGCGCATTGAATAACACTACAAAAAGAGGGAGCGTCATGCGCCATTCCTTGGTTTTATCCGCATTGCTGGGCACCGGCCTGCTGGCCGCCACTTCCATCAGCCAGGCCGCCAATAACAGCCTGGTGTTCTGCTCCGAAGGCAGCCCCGCCGGTTTCGACACCGCGCAGTACACCACTGCGACCGATAACGACGCCGCCGAGCCGCTGTACAACCGTTTGGCAGAGTTTGAAAAAGGCGCCACCAATGTCGTGCCAGGCCTGGCAACCCGCTGGGATATTTCCGAGGACGGCCTCAAATACACGTTTCATCTGCGTGAAGGGGTGAAGTTTCACACGACCAAATACTTCACGCCGACTCGCGATTTCAACGCCGACGACGTGCTGTTCACGTTTAATCGCATGCTCGATCCGCAGCACCCGTTCCGTAAGGCTTATCCGACCGAGTTCCCGTATTTCAACGGGATGAGCCTGAACAAGAATATTGCCAAGGTCGAAAAGACCGGGCCGCTGACCGTGGTGATGACGCTCAACAACGTCGACGCCGCGTTCATCCAGAACATCGCCATGAGCTTCGCCGCCATCCTTTCGGCCGAATACGCCGACCAGTTGCTGGCGGCCGGCAAGCCGAGCGAGATCAACCAGAAGCCGATCGGCACCGGGCCGTTCGTGTTCAAGAGCTACCAGAAAGACTCCAACATCCGTTACAGCGGCAACAAGCAGTACTGGGACCCGAGCCGGGTCAAGCTCGACAACCTGATTTTCGCCATCAATACCGACGCCTCGGTGCGCGTGCAAAAGCTCAAGGCCAATGAATGCCAGATCACCCTGCACCCGCGCCCCGCCGACGTAACCGCACTGAAGAATGATCCGAAACTGCAGCTGATCGAGAAACCCGGCTTCAACCTTGGTTACATCGCCTATAACGTCCGGCACAAACCTTTCGACCAGCTCGAAGTGCGCCAGGCGCTGGACATGGCGGTGAACAAGCAAGGCATTCTCAACGCCGTCTATCAAGGCGCCGGTCAACTGGCGGTCAATGCCATGCCACCGACCCAGTGGTCCTATGACGACACCATAAAAGACGCCACCTACAACCCGGAAAGAGCCAAGGAACTGCTCAAGGCCGCCGGCGTGAAGGAAGGCACCGAAATCACCCTCTGGGCCATGCCGGTCCAGCGTCCGTACAACCCCAACGCCAAGCTGATGGCCGAAATGCTCCAGGCGGACTGGGCGAAGATCGGCCTCAAGGTCAAGATCGTCAGCTACGAATGGGGCGAGTACATCAAGCGCACCAAGAACGGCGAGCACGACATCAGCCTGATCGGCTGGACCGGTGACAACGGCGACCCGGACAACTGGCTCGGTACGCTGTACAGCTGCGACGCCATTGGCGGCAATAACTACTCCATGTGGTGTGATCCGACCTACGACAAGCTGATCAAGCAGGCCAAGGTCGTCACCGATCGCGACCAGCGCACCGTGCTCTACAAACAGGCGCAGCAGTACCTCAAGCAGCAGGTGCCGATCACGCCGGTCGCCCACTCGACGGTCAACCAGCCGTTGAGCGCCAAAGTCGAAGGATTCAAGGTCAGCCCCTTCGGTCGCAACGTGTTCTCGGGCGTCAGTATCGACCAATAACCAATTAGCCAGAAACGCTGGGGGGCGGATTCCGCCCTCACGCAAGCGTATTGCCGTAATTCGTCAAATCGGCCTGCAGCAAACGTTTGCGAAGCCTGAATGAGTTCTAAACCAAATAGCCGGATCACCAAAAAAGACCGGCATTAAAAAAAGAAAGAAAGGAGCTTCACACATGAAACTGAGCAGCACCGCGTTATTGGCCTTGGCCATCAGCAGCGTGACCGCCACGGCTTACGCAGAGTCCCAGAGCCAGGCGTTCACCCCGGTTACCGTGAATGAGAAAAGTGCTCAGAGTGAAGCCACTGGCTTCGTCGAAGGGCAGTCGATCACCGGTAGCACGCGTAACTGGTATGCCAACGAGCAACTGAAACGTGGCGGCACGTTCAGCTACAAGAAAGACGGTGTATCAACCCCGACTGATCGTCGTATCAACTGGGTTCAGGGCACCATCCTCAAGTACAACTCCGGCTTCACTCAAGGCACCGTAGGTTTCAGCACCGAAGTGGCGGCCTACAACGCCATCGCTCTGGATCGTGATCGCAAGGATCTGGCGTCCAACAACGGCGGCGCACCGGGAACCCGTCCTGGCGCGGGCAACAACCGTACCCTGACCGAAGAAGGTGGTGACGCCGTCGGCCAGTGGAGCAAACTGGGCCTGGCCAACGTCAAGGCCCGTGTCTCCAACACTACCCTGACCGCTGGCCGCATGAACTTCAGCAGCCCGATGGTCGATGTCATCGGTAACCGTGCGCTGCCTTCGAGCTTCGAAGGTGTGGCCATCCACAGCGAAGAGCTGAACAACCTGGCTTTCGACCTGGCCACCTTCGATCGCAACTCTCCGCGTACCGAAGAAAGCCAGCGTAAATTCCGCACCGAATACGCCAACGGCATCGTTGAAACCGATCACATCTACACCGGCGGTATCACCTACACCCCATTCGCCAGCCTGACCACCAGCCTCTGGGCGACCCAAGCCGAAGACATCTGGAACCAGTACTACTTCGGCGCCAGTCATGTGCTGGGCGACAGCCAGGTCCTGAGCCTGACCACCAGCCTGAACTACTACAAAACCCAGGAAGAAGGTAAAGCCCTCATAGGCAAAATCGACAACGACACCTACTCCCTGTCGTTCGGCCTGACCCACCAGGCCCACAGCCTGACCTTCTCCTACCAGGAAGTGAACGGTAACGAGTACTTCGACTACCTGCACGAAACCAACGGCATCTACCTGGCCAACTCCCTGCTGTCGGACTTCAACGGCCCGAACGAGAAGTCCTTCCAGATTGCCTACGGTCTGAACATGGCCGAATACGGCGTGCCAGGTCTGAAGTTCAACATCTACCAGGCACGTGGCTGGGGCATCGACGGTACTCACTACACCGGCAATGAAGGCGTAGCAGGCAAGGGTTACGACGGTATCCAGGCCCAGGATGGCGAAACCCATTACGAATACGGTATCGGTGCGACCTACGCCCTGCAGAGCGGCCCGCTGAAGGCCACCACTGTTCGCGCAACCTACACCGCGCACCGTGCCAGCGAAAACCAGGCGGATGGCAGCATCAACGAGTTCCGTCTCGTGACCACCATCCCGTTCAACATTTTGTAAAACGCACGCCGACGGCTGACTCATGACGAGTCGGCCGTCCGGTTTTTTCCTGTTCAACCGATTGCAGAGGGTTCTTGATGAAAATGCTTCCCCTACGAGCGGCCATCGCTGCCGCATTGCTGAGTGTCGCTGTTGGCGTCTCGGCCAAACCCTTGGTGGTCTGTACCGAAGCCAGCCCGGAAGGCTTCGATATGGCCCAGTACACGACTGCAGTCACAGCCGACGCAGTGGCCGAAACCATCTTCAATCGCCTGGCGGACTTCAAGCCCGGCACCACTGAAGTGATTCCGGCGCTGGCCGAATCCTGGGACATCAGTGAAGACGGCCTGACCTACACGTTCCACCTGCGCAAAGGCGTCAAGTTTCACACCACCGATTACTTCAAGCCGACCCGCGACATGAACGCCGACGACGTGGTCTGGAGCTTCCAGCGTCAGCTGGACCCGAATCACCCATGGCACAAGCTGTCGAGCGTGGGCTTCCCGTACTTTGAGAGCATGGGCTTCAAGGAACTGCTCAAAAGCGTAGAGAAAGTCGACGACAACACGGTCAAGTTCACCCTGACCCGCCGCGAAGCGCCGTTCCTGGCCGACATTGCCATGGCCTTCTCCTCGATCTACTCCGCCGAGTACGCCGATCAACTGCTCAAGGCCAACAAGACCGGCGACCTGAACAACAAACCGGTCGGTACCGGCCCGTTCATCTTCCAGCGTTACGCCAAGGACGCCCAGGTGCGCTTCAAGGCCAACCCGGACTACTTCCGTGGCAAGCCACCGGCTGATGCGCTGGTCCTGGCGATTGCCACCGACAACAACGTGCGCCTGCAAAAGCTCAAGGCCAACGAGTGCCAGATCGCGCTGTATCCAAAACCGGATGACATCCCGAGCATCAAGAAAGACACCAACCTGAAGGTTGATGAACTGAACGCGATGACCGTCTCCTATGTCGCCATGAACACCTCCCGCAAGTACATGAGCGACGTGCGGGTGCGCAAAGCCATCGACATCGCGTTCGACAAAGAGGCCTATGTCAACGCGCTGTTCGGCAAAGGCAATGCGACGGTGGCGGTCAACCCGTACCCGGACACCCTGCTGGGCTACAACCATAAACTGACCAACCCGCCTCGCGACCTCGACAAGGCTCGTGCCCTGCTCAAGGAAGCCGGGGTACCGGAGGGCACCGTGTTCACCCTGTTCACCCGTAACGGCGGCGGCCCGACCAACCCTAATCCGATGCTCGGCGCACAAATGATGCAGGCAGATCTGGCCAAGGTCGGCATCAAGGTCGATATTCGTGTCATGGAATGGGGCGAGATGCTCAAGCGCGCGAAGAACGGCGAACACGATATGGTGTCCGCCGGTTGGGCAGGCGATAACGGCGACCCGGATAACTTCCTGACGCCTATGCTCAGTTGTGAGGCCGCCAAGAACGGCGAAAACTACGCTCGCTGGTGCAATGAAAAGTTCCAGGCGCTGATCGACGAAGCACGGGCCAAAGTGAACCCGGCTGAACGCACGGCGCTCTACGAACAGGCCCAGGACGTTTTCAATCAGGACCAGCCATGGATCAGCATGGCGCACACCCGCATGTTCACTGCAATGCGCACCAACGTAGAGGGTTATCACATTAGCCCCCTCACCACTAACAACTTCGCCACCACCCAGGTGAAGTAGATAAGAAACGCCCGGCATCGCTGACCCCAGCGATACCGGGCATGCCTAACCGGCTGATGAGGTACCACACAAGATGTTTAGTTTTATTGCCCGCCGATTGGGGTTACTGATCCCCACGTTCTTCGGCATCACCTTGTTGACTTTCGCGTTGATCCGCATGATTCCTGGCGACCCCGTGGAAGTGATGATGGGCGAACGTCGGGTCGACCCCGAAATGCATGCTCAGGCAATGGAACGCCTAGGTCTGAACAAACCGCTGTATGCCCAATACCTGGATTACATTGGCAAACTGGCCCACGGCGATCTCGGCGAATCCCTGCGTACCCGTGAAAGCGTCTGGACCGAGTTCAGCTCTCTATTCCCCGCGACCCTGGAACTGGCCTCGGCCGCCATGTTGTTCGCCGGCATCCTGGGCCTTCTGGCCGGGGTGATCGCGGCACTCAAGCGAGGGTCCCTGTTCGACCATGGGGTAATGGGTGTCTCCCTGGCGGGATACTCGATGCCGATCTTCTGGTGGGGCCTGATCCTGATCATGTTCTTCTCGGTGAGCCTGGGCTGGACCCCGGTATCCGGGCGGATCGACCTGCTCTACGACATCGAGCCACGCACCGGTTTCATGCTCATCGATACGTTGCTGGCCGATGACGTCGGAGCGTTCTTCGATGCCCTGCATCACCTGATCCTGCCAGCCATCGTGCTCGGCACCATCCCGCTGGCGGTGATTGCGCGGATGACCCGCTCGTCGATGCTCGAAGTGCTGCGTGAAGACTACATCCGCACCGCCCGCGCCAAAGGCCTGTCGCCATCGCGCGTGGTATTCGTGCACGGTCTGCGCAATGCGCTGATTCCAGTACTGACCGTGGTCGGCCTGCAAGTCGGCACGCTGCTGGCCGGCGCGGTCCTGACCGAAACCATCTTCTCCTGGCCCGGCATCGGCAAATGGCTGATCGAAGCCATTGGCGCACGGGACTATCCCGTGGTGCAAAACGGCATCCTGTTAATCGCCTGCCTGGTGATTCTGGTCAACTTCGTAGTGGACATCCTCTACGGCTTTGCCAACCCACGCATCCGTCATCAGCGCTGAGATCAATGACCATGACCACTCTCACTACACCGGTAGCAGTCGATCAAAGCCTGCTGTATCCGTCGCCCTACAAAGAATTCTGGCATGCGTTCTCCAGGAACAAAGGCGCTGTCGCCGGCCTGATGTTCATGCTGCTGGTGATTTTCTGCGCGATCTTCGCCCCATGGGTCGCACCGCATAACCCGAGCGAACAGTACCGCGACTTCCTGCTGACCCCGCCCTCCTGGCTGGAAAGCGGGCATATCCAGTTCCTGCTGGGTACCGATGAACTCGGTCGTGACCTGCTGTCGCGTTTGATTCACGGCTCGCGCCTGTCCCTGCTGATCGGCTTGTCATCGGTGGTGATGTCGCTGATTCCAGGCATCCTGATGGGACTGTTCGCCGGGTTCTTCCCGCGCGTGCTCGGCCCGACCATCATGCGTCTGATGGACATCATGCTGGCCCTGCCGTCCCTGCTGCTGGCGGTGGCAATTGTCGCCATCCTCGGCCCTGGCCTGATCAACACCATTATTGCCATCGCCGTGGTTTCGTTGCCGTCCTATGTTCGTCTGACCCGCGCCGCGGTGATGGGCGAATTGAACCGCGACTACGTGACCGCCGCGCGCCTGGCCGGTGCCGGTCTGCCTCGCCTGATGTTCGTCACCGTGCTGCCCAACTGCATGGCGCCGCTGATCGTTCAGGCCACCTTGAGTTTCTCCTCGGCGATTCTCGATGCCGCGGCACTGGGCTTCCTCGGCCTTGGCGTACAACCGCCAACCCCTGAGTGGGGCACCATGCTGGCTTCGGCTCGCGACTACATCGAACGCGCCTGGTGGGTGGTGAGCTTGCCTGGTTTGACCATTTTGCTCAGCGTGCTGGCAATCAACTTGATGGGCGACGGCCTGCGCGATGCGCTGGACCCGAAACTCAAGAACGCCGCCTGAGGAGATTCAAATGTCACTGTTAGAAATCAAGAATCTCAACGTTCGCTTCGGCGACGCCAACGCCGTTCCGGTGGTCGATGGTCTCGACATATCCGTGGAAAAGGGCGAAGTGCTGGCCATCGTTGGCGAGTCGGGTTCCGGCAAGTCCGTGACCATGATGGCGCTGATGGGCCTGATCGAGCGTCCGGGGATCGTCACCGCCGACGCCCTGAATTTCGACGGCAAGAACATGCTCGCGCTCAGCAACCGTCAGCGTCGACAGATCGTCGGCAAAGACCTGGCCATGGTCTTCCAGGACCCGATGACCGCGCTGAACCCGAGCTACACCGTGGGCTTCCAGATCGAAGAAGTGCTGCGCCTGCACCTGAAAATGTCCAGGAAGGACGCTCGCAAGCGCGCCATCGAACTGCTGGAAAAAGTGGAAATCCCCGGCGCCGCCAGCCGTATGGATGCCTACCCGCATCAACTCTCCGGCGGCATGAGCCAGCGTGTTGCAATCGCCATGGCGATTGCCGGCGAACCAAAACTGCTGATCGCCGACGAACCGACCACCGCACTCGACGTAACGATTCAGGCGCAGATCATGGACCTGCTGCTGGCCCTGCAGAAAGAGCAGAACATGGGCCTGGTGCTGATTACTCACGACCTCGCGGTCGTGGCCGAAACCGCCCAGCGCGTGTGCGTGATGTACGCCGGCCAAGCGGTTGAAGTCGGTCAGGTGCCACAACTGTTCGACATTCCGGCGCACCCGTACAGCGAAGCGCTGCTCAAGGCCATTCCAGAACACAGCCTGGGTGCTGCGCGCCTGTCGACGCTACCGGGCATCGTTCCCGGTCGTTACGACCGTCCGCAAGGTTGCCTGCTGTCGCCGCGCTGCCCGTACGTGCAAGACAATTGCCGCACCCAGCGTCCAGCCCTTGACCAGAAAAGCAACAGCCTCGCCCGCTGCTTCTACCCGTTGAACCAGGAGGTGGCGTAATGGCCGTCGTACTTACCGCCCGCAACCTGACCCGTCACTACGAAGTGTCTCGCGGCCTGTTCAAGGGTCATGCGACCGTACGCGCCCTCAACGGTGTGTCGTTCGAACTGGAAGCCGGCAAGACCCTCGCTGTCGTGGGTGAGTCCGGTTGCGGCAAATCCACCCTGGCCCGTGCCCTGACGTTGATCGAAGAGCCATCCTCCGGCTCATTGAAAATCGCCGGGCAGGAAGTCGCCGGCGCCGACAAGGCTCAGCGCAAGCAACTGCGCAAAGATGTACAGATGGTGTTCCAGAGCCCGTACGCGTCGTTGAATCCACGGCAGAAAATCGGTGATCAACTGGCTGAACCGCTATTGATCAACACCAACCTCAGTGCCGCCGAACGTCGCGAGAAAGTCCAGGCGATGATGAAGCAGGTGGGCTTGCGTCCCGAGCACTACCAGCGCTATCCGCACATGTTCTCCGGCGGTCAGCGCCAGCGGATCGCCCTGGCCCGCGCGATGATGTTGCAGCCGAAAGTGCTGGTGGCGGACGAACCGACCTCGGCGCTGGACGTGTCGATTCAGGCGCAGGTACTCAACCTGTTCATGGATTTGCAGCAAGAGTTCAACACCGCCTACGTGTTCATCTCCCACAACCTGGCGGTGGTACGCCACGTTGCCGATCACGTGATGGTGATGTACCTCGGCCGTCCGGTGGAAATGGGCCCGAAAGAGGACATCTACACCCGTCCCCTGCACCCGTACACCCAGGCGTTGTTGTCGGCGACGCCGACCATTCACCCGGATCCGGACAAGCCGAAAATCAAGATCGTCGGCGAACTGCCAAACCCGCTGAACCCGCCGTCCGGCTGCGCCTTCCACAAGCGCTGCCCGTACGCGACCGAGCGCTGTGCCATCGAAGAGCCGGCCCTGCGTCTGCTCAACACTCGCCAGGTGGCTTGCCACTACGCCGAGCAATTCCTCGACGGCGCGGCCTGAAAAAAACGCGCCCCGGTGCCGGGGCGCGCTTTTGCTGAGTTAACCAAACCCCTTCTGCCCCGACTGCGCATCAGTCAGGCAGAAGGGGTTTTCTTTTGCCTGTCATTCAGGCTCAAGTGTCGTCTTCGTTGCTGTCCGGGTCGTCGGTCGAGTCATCATCGTTCGAGCTACCCGATTCCGATGCGGCGAGCATCAGCTCGCTGTGCACGCCTTGCCCGCTCCAGGCCTGTTCATCATGGTTCGTGCACTCCGCCCACGCCGCTGACGTGCCGAGGGATAGCATCACCAAAACCTTCAGCAGCAACACTATGCGTTGAATAATGCTCATAGCCGATTCCATCCTTTCTTGGGTGAAGCATGGGTGCCGGAATGGCGCAGAGAGAAATTTAGCGCGATTCTCCAGATAGGACGCTAACGAAGGTCGGGAAATGCCGTGAGAAGGGAGATTGGTTTCGAATAATGCCTATAACCAGATCAACTAAGTGATGCGGGCTCGCCGAGCACGGAAGGAAGAACCCTGTCGCACCCGGACAACCGAGTCGCTTCAGTGCGGTACACAGCCCAGACAATAAAAAGCCCCGAGACTCGCGCATCGGGGCTTTGGGGTTTGCAACTCAGCGCTTAGTGATGCTCACGCGTCGCACGGAATTTCACGTCCGGCCAGCGCTCTTCCATCAGTGCCAGGTTGACCCGGGTCGGGGCCAGGTAAGTCAGGTGACCGCCGCCGTCGAGGGCGAGGTTTTCCACGGCCTTGTTGGTGAATTCCTCAAGCTTCTTCTTGTCGCCGGACTCGATCCAGCGCGCGGAATACACGGTGATCGGCTCGTAGGAGCACTCGACCTTGTATTCCTCTTTCAAACGGCTGGCGACCACATCGAACTGCAGCACACCGACGGCGCCGAGAATGATGTCGTTGCTGCGCTCGGGGAAGAACACCTGGGTGGCGCCTTCTTCGGCCAGTTGCTGCAAGCCTTGACGCAGTTGCTTGGATTTCAGTGGATCGCGCAGGCGTACGCGACGGAACAGTTCCGGGGCGAAGTGCGGGATGCCGGTGAAACCCAGGGTTTCGCCTTCGGTGAAGGTATCGCCGATCTGGATGGTACCGTGGTTGTGTAGGCCGATGATGTCGCCGGCGAACGCTTCTTCCAGTTGCTCACGCTCGGAGGAGAAGAAGGTCAGCGCGTCGCCGATCCGCACGTCCTTGCCGGTGCGCACATGGCGCATCTTCATGCCCTTTTCGTATTTGCCGGAGCAAATGCGCATGAAGGCGATGCGGTCGCGGTGTTTGGGGTCCATGTTCGCCTGGATCTTGAACACGAAACCACTGAACTTCTCTTCCACCGGCTCGACGGTGCGCTCGTTGGCGACACGGGCCAATGGTTGCGGTGCCCAGTCGACCACAGCGTCGAGCACGTGATCGACACCGAAGTTGCCCAGCGCGGTACCAAAGAACACCGGGGTCAGTTGGCCGTCGAGGAATTCCTGTTGATTGAATTCGTGGCAGGCGCCCTGCACCAGTTCCAGCTGCTCGATGAAACGCTCGTACTCGTCACCCAAGTGCGCGCGCGCTTCATCGGAATCGAGCTTCTCGATGATTTTGGTTTCGGTGCGCTCATGACCGTGGCCGGCGGTGTAGACGATGATGTAGTCGTCGGCGAGGTGATAAACACCCTTGAAGTCGCGGTAGCAACCGATCGGCCAGGTGATCGGCGCGGCCTTGATCTTCAGGACCGCTTCGATTTCGTCGAGCAGTTCGATCGGGTCGCGGATGTCACGGTCGAGTTTGTTGATGAAGCTGACGATCGGCGTGTCACGCAGACGGCAGACGTCCATCAGGGCGATGGTCCGTGGTTCTACACCCTTACCGCCGTCGAGGACCATCAATGCCGAGTCCACCGCAGTCAGGGTGCGGTAAGTATCTTCGGAGAAGTCTTCGTGGCCCGGGGTGTCGAGCAGGTTGATCATGTGGTCGCGATACGGGAACTGCATGACCGACGTGGTAATGGAAATACCCCGTTGTTTTTCCATTTCCATCCAGTCGGAGGTGGCATGGCGGTCGGACTTGCGAGATTTCACCGTGCCGGCAACCGCAATCGCCTTGCCCATCAGCAAGAGCTTCTCGGTGATGGTGGTCTTACCGGCATCGGGGTGGGAAATAATGGCGAAAGTGCGGCGTTTCGCGACTTCGGCGGCCTGTTTGGTCATGGGAAATCGCCTGGCGGTGATTCAAAAAAGGGCGGCGAGTATAGCTTAAAAAGTGATCTACGGACCACCACGCACAGGAGCTGCCGATGGCCGTAATCAGCGCGGGCAGCTCCTTCTTGGTGGCTAAATGCTGCTGATTATGGAACCTTTTAAAAGCTGGAGACGTCCACTCCCCTGTTACGACCCATCGTCAGGGGCTGAAAAATCAGCAAGTTAGCCTGACGAGGCTGCGCTTATGGCTCTATCTCATGCGGTTTCATCAGCATGAAGAGCTGCTTCTCGCGAACGTTATTTTCCCGGCAGCCAGGAATGGCATGCCACACGGGACTGCGTTCGCCGACTGAAAAAAGGAGTCTGCCTGTGGCTATTCGCTATGGCAAAGGGCTGACAGGAGGTGCGGTTGTCGTCGCTCTTCTGGCCCTGCTGGTCCACTGGATTGGCATCAACACGATCGAACAGTACCGCGACGATTTGTTGTTTTACCTGCAAGCTCATCTGATTCTTGTCCTCGCTTCCATGCTGGCTGCCCTCGTTGTGGGCATCCCCGCCGGCATCGTTTTAAGCCGCCCGCCCCTGGTGGGACGCGCCGAACGCTTCATGCAGATCTTCAACATCGGCAACACCGTGCCGCCGCTCGCCGTACTGGCCATCGCCCTGGGCATCCTCGGCATCGGCAGCGGTCCGGCAATCTTCGCTCTGTTCCTGGCTTCGCTGTTGCCGATCGTGCGCAACACCTATGAAGGGCTGAAAAACGTTCAGGGTTCGCTCAAGGAAGCCGCCGTCGGCATCGGCATGACCCCGACTCAGGTGCTGTGCCGGGTCGAACTGCCGAACGCCGTGCCAATCATCATCGGTGGAGTGCGCGTGGCATTGGCGATCAACGTCGGGACCGCGCCGCTGGCGTTCCTGATTGGCGCCAACAGCCTGGGCAGCCTGATTTTCCCCGGCATCGCCCTGAACAATCAGCCGCAACTGCTGCTCGGCGCGGCCTGCACCGCCCTGCTGGCCTTGCTGCTCGACGGACTGGTGACACTCGCCAGCCGCCTCTGGCTCGAACGCGGCCTGCGCCCGTCTTAAGCCTCGGCAAAGGAATTCTCATGAAGACATCAAGCTTTTTACTAGGCTGCGTTCTGCTGTTCGCAGGAATCGCCCAAGCCGCTGAAAAACCCGTGATCCGCATTGGCGCCCGGGTGTTCACCGAACAAACCCTGCTGGCGGAAATCACCTCCCAATACCTGCGCACCAAGGGTTACGACACCCAGGTAACCGGCGGCCTGGGCAGCAATCTGGCCCGCAGTGCTCACGAAAGCGGCCAACTGGACATGCTCTGGGAATACACCGGCGTCTCGCTGGTGGCTTACAACCATGTCACTGAAAAACTCGACAGCGCGCAGTCCTACGCCCGGGTGAAAGAACTCGACGAGAAAAAAGGCCTGATCTGGCTGACTCCGTCGAAATTCAGCAACACCTACGCCCTGGCCCTGCCGGAAAAAACCGCGAAGGCTTACCCGCAGATCAACACCATCAGCCAGTTGAACGAGGTGTTGCAAGCCGAGGCGAAGACTAATCACCTCGTCGCTTTGGACACCGAATTCGCCAACCGTTCCGACGGTCTGGGCGGCATGGTTGATCTCTATGGCATGAACCTGACCCGCAATAACATTCGCCAGATGGATGCCGGGCTGGTCTACACCGCCCTGCGCAACGGCCAGGTGTTCGCCGGCCTGGTCTACACCACCGACGGTCGCTTGAACGCCTTCAAACTCAAGCTGCTCGAAGACGACAAGCATTACTTCCCCGATTACACCGCCGCGCCGGTGGTGCGCCAGGCCTACCTCGAAGCCCACCCGAAACTCGCCGAAGAGCTCAAGCCACTGGCCGAACTGTTCGACGACGCCACCATGCGCCAGCTCAACGCACGGGTCGATGTCGATCACGAAAGCCCTTCATCCGTTGCCGCCGATTTCCTGCGCCAGCATCCACTGCTGTCTGTTCAATAAGGCAGAGGAGAAAAAGACATGGAATTTCTCAACGCCTTTTCCCATCTCGATTGGCCGCTAGTGCTGCACCTGACCTGGCAGCACATCACCCTGGTTGGCATCGCGGTAACGCTGGCGATTCTGGTCGGCGTGCCGCTGGGCATCCTGATGACCCGCTTCCCGACATTGGCCGGCCCGTTGCAAGCCAGCGCCACGGTTTTGCTGACCGTGCCGTCGATTGCGCTATTCGGCCTGCTGTTGCCGTTCTATTCCAGGTTCGGCCAGGGCCTGGGCCCGATGCCGGCAATCACCGCCGTGTTTCTCTATTCGCTGCTGCCGATCATGCGTAACACCTACCTGGCGCTGACCGGCGTGGAACCCGGCATTCGCGAAGCCGCCCGGGGTATCGGCATGACCTTCGGTCAGCGCCTGCGCATGGTCGAACTGCCGATTGCCGTGCCGGTGATCCTCGCCGGTGTCCGCACCGCCGTAGTGATGAACATCGGCGTGATGACCATCGCCGCCACCATCGGCGCCGGTGGCCTCGGTGTACTCATCCTCGCTTCCATCAGCCGCAGCGACATGTCGATGCTGATCGTCGGCGCGGTGCTGGTCAGTCTCCTGGCCATCTTCGCCGACCTGCTTCTGCAATGGCTGCAACGCACGCTGACTCCAAAAGGACTGCTCAAATGATCGAACTTCAAAACCTCAGCAAGACCTTCCAAAGCAACGGCAAAGATGTGAAAGCCGTGGACTCGGTGAGTCTGACCGTCAATGAAGGCGAGATCTGCGTGTTCCTCGGGCCATCGGGCTGCGGCAAGAGCACCACGCTGAAAATGATCAACCGGTTGATCAAACCGACTTCGGGCAAGATCCTGATCAACGGCGAAGACACCACCGACCTCGACGAAGTGACCCTGCGCCGCAACATCGGTTATGTGATCCAGCAGATCGGTCTGTTCCCGAACATGACCATTGAGGAAAACATCACCATCGTTCCGCGCCTGCTCGGCTGGGACAAACAGAAATGCCACGACCGCGCCCGCGAGTTGATGAGCATGATCAAGCTTGAACCCAAGCAATACCTGACTCGCTACCCCCGTGAATTGTCCGGCGGCCAACAACAGCGGATCGGTGTGATTCGAGCGCTGGCGGCGGATGCGCCGCTGTTGTTGATGGACGAACCGTTCGGCGCGGTCGACCCGATCAACCGCGAAATGATCCAGAACGAGTTCTTCGAAATGCAACGGGCGCTGAACAAGACCGTGATCATGGTCAGCCATGACATCGACGAAGCCATCAAGCTCGGTGACAAAATCGCGATTTTCCGCGCCGGCAAGCTGTTGCAGATCGACCACCCGGACACCTTGCTCGCGCATCCGGCGGACGATTTTGTCAGCAACTTCGTCGGCCAGGACAGCACGCTCAAACGCTTGCTGCTGGTGAAGGCTGAAGATGCGGCGGACAACGCGCCGTCGGTGAGCCCGGAAACCCCGGTGGCCGAAGCCCTGGAATTGATGGACGAACTGGACCGGCGCTACGTAGTGGTGACCTGTGCCGAGAACAAGGCCTTGGGCTACGTGCGCCGTCGCGACCTGCATCGCCAGACAGGCACCTGCGCGCAATACCTGCGCGAGTTCAACGCCACCGCGGCGTACGACGAGCATTTGCGCATCCTGCTGTCGCGCATGTACGAGTTCAACCGCTCGTGGCTGCCGGTGATGGATGCCGAGCGGGTGTTTCTGGGGGAAGTGACTCAGGAATCGATTGCGGAATATTTGAGCTCCGGCAAGTCCCGTGGGGGCAAGACCAGCATTGTTTCGCCAGCGGAAACTGCGTTGGCCTGACTTGTATGAGGTTCTAGTGCTTTTGTGGCGAGGGAGCTTGCTCCCGTCCGGCCGCGAAGCAGTCGTGAAGTCAGCCGATGCGATCCTTCTGAATAACCGCATTGCCTGATTTTGGGGGCGCTACGCGCCCCAGCGGGAGCAAGCTCCCTCGCCACAAAAGCCAAGCAAGCTCCCTTCTAAAATCCTTGTCTTGGGAACATCACACTGTCACGCAGGTCGGTTACATCAGTAGCTGTCAGGGACCGCACGACGGAAGCGTGCAAAAACGCGACATTTTTTGTTGATCTCAAGCCCCTCACGCCCTAAAGTTCGCGCCGAACGTCCATGCTGGAAACGATCCATCCGGCTCAAGTACTGACGACGAGACAGCAAGGCCAAGGGAAGCACCGCCTCCCATGGCCTTTTTGCTTTCGGCGACATGCCTTGGGAAGTAGGCGAACCAAAGTGGGGATACGGAGGGCGTTCATTTGCACCCATTGATAATTTCAGTTTGCCAGTAGGAGTTCCCAGCATGTCGATCAACGTCGAAGACTATTTCGCGCGCGAAACCTTCCAGAAAATGAAGGCCTTCGCCGACAAACAAGAAACCCCGTTCGTGGTGATCGACACCGCGATGATCGCCCAGGCCTATGACGACCTGCGTGCCGGTTTCGAATTCGCCAAGGTCTACTACGCGGTCAAGGCCAACCCGGCCGTGGAAATCATCGACCTGCTCAAAGAGAAAGGCTCGAGCTTCGACATCGCCTCGATCTATGAGCTGGACAAAGTGCTGAGCCGTGGCGTCAGCGCCGACCAGATCAGCTACGGCAACACCATCAAGAAATCCAAAGACATTCGCTACTTCTACGACAAGGGCGTGCGCCTGTACGCGACCGACTCCGAAGCCGACCTGCGCAACATCGCCAAGGCCGCTCCGGGCTCGAAAGTCTACGTGCGTATCCTGACTGAAGGCTCGACCACTGCCGACTGGCCTTTGTCGCGCAAATTCGGCTGCCAGACCGACATGGCCATGGACCTGCTGATCCTGGCTCGTGACCTGGGCCTGGTGCCATACGGCATCTCGTTCCACGTCGGTTCGCAGCAGCGCGACATCAGCGTCTGGGACGCGGCAATCGCCAAGGTCAAAGTGATCTTCGAACGCCTGAAAGAAGAAGACGGCATCCACCTGAAGCTGATCAACATGGGTGGCGGCTTCCCGGCCAACTACATCACCCGCACCAACAGCCTGGAAACCTACGCTGAAGAAATCATCCGCTTCCTGAAGGAAGACTTCGGCGACGACCTGCCGGAAATCATCCTGGAGCCGGGCCGTTCGCTGATCGCCAACGCCGGCATTCTGGTCAGCGAAGTGGTGCTGGTGGCGCGTAAATCCCGTACCGCTGTAGAGCGTTGGGTGTACACGGATGTGGGCAAGTTCTCCGGCCTGATCGAAACCATGGACGAAGCCATCAAGTTCCCGATCTGGACCGAGAAGAAAGGCGAGATGGAAGAAGTGGTCATCGCCGGCCCGACCTGCGACAGCGCCGACATCATGTACGAAAACTACAAGTACGGTTTGCCGCTGAACCTGGCCATTGGTGATCGTTTGTACTGGCTGTCGACCGGTGCGTACACCACCAGCTACAGCGCCGTCGAGTTCAATGGCTTCCCGCCGCTGAAATCGTTCTACGTGTAAGCACTGCACGCAGAAATCAAAAAGCCCATGACGTGTCATGGGCTTTTTTGTGCCTGCGCTGATCGCTCCCACACGGGGGCGTGGGAACGATCTATCCTGGCGTCAGCTCTCGAGCACGCTGTTGATACTCGGTAGCCAGCCCATGAATTCTTGGATCGGTCGACGTCAATAGCGCCTTGTTCGCCACCCGCAAGAAATTCAAATTCCCGCCGTCCAAGGCCTTGCGTAACCAGACCAACGCCTCGTCGACCTTACCTTCATCCGCCAACATCGCCGCATAACTGAACTGACCGCGAAAATCCCCTCCTTCAGCCGAGCGTCGATACCAGTCACGGGCAGCGTGCGGATCTGCCGGGCAATCGCGCCCCTCTTCCAGGTATCGCCCCAGCAGGTTCATCGACTTTGCGTGGCCCAATTCAGCGGCATGCCGATAGAGATTCAGCGCTTGCGCCTGATCCTCGACCACCCCGCGCCCGGTAGCCAGCAGATTGGCGTAGTTGTACATCGCCCAATCCAGTCCTGCCTCGGCGGCGAGGCGATAATGCCCCGCGGCGCTCGTGGCGTTGGCGGTGCACCCCCAGCCATGTTCATGGCAACGACCAAGCATGTTGCGCGCCATCAAGTGCCCGCGCTGAGCCGCAATCTCGAACCAGCGCAGCGCCAGCGGCTGATCCCGCTCGATACCCCGCCCGTCCAGCAAAATCTGTCCCAGCAAGGCCTGGGCATCCAGCACACCTTCACGGGCGGCGATCAGAATCGCCTGGGCTGCGCGCGCCGGGCTTTCCTCCAGCATGGCCTTGAGGCGATCACCGTCGAGGACTTCCTCGCGGCGCAATTGATAACTCATACCTCGACCCAGCGACGCAACAGGTTGTGGTAAGTACCGGTCAGGCGGATCAATGAAGGATGGTCGGGCATGTCCTGGGTCAGTTGCTGAATCGCCCCGTCCATCTCGAACAGCAAAGCGCGCTGGTTGTCTTCACGCACCAGGCTTTGCGTCCAGAAAAACGATGCGTAGCGGGTTCCACGCGTGACGGCGTTGACCTTGTGCAGGCTGGTGCCGGGATACAGGACCATATCGCCGGCCGGCAATTTCACGCGCTGAGTGCCGAAGGTGTCCTGGATTTCCAGTTCGCCGCCGTCGTAATCCTCCGGGTCACTGAAGAACAGCGTCGCCGACAGGTCGGTGCGCACCCGCTCGATGCTGCCCTTGGGCTGACGCACGGCATTGTCGATATGGAAGTCGAAACTGCCACCGGCCGTGTAACAGTTCAACAACGGAGGGAAGACCTTGTGCGGTAATGCCGCTGACATGAACTGCGGATTTTTCCACAACCGCTCGAGCATCGCCGCACCGATTTCCTTGGTCAACGGATGTCCTTCAGGCAATTGCAGATTGTGCTTGGCCTTCGCCGACTGATAACCGGCGGTAATTTTGCCATCGGCCCAATCCGCCTGCGCCAGGGCCTCGCGAATGCGCTGCACTTCTTCTTTCGCGAACACGCCGGGAATGTGCAACAACATGGAAAGACACCTGAAAGCAAAGGGACGTTAATGGTATTGATTCTTATTACTTATGTAAAACCCAAGAGACGAATGAAACCGCAAAAACCGTAAAGGCAAATTGTAAAGAATGTAAATTCGCTGCGAATAGCAACGTTTCGCAATTGATACAGATACGTATTTACTCTACATTCCGCGACCTCAAATCCTTGGGGAGGGGAATTCACATGTCACGCCAACAACCACAATCAACGGTCAGTTCACCGCGTTTGCTCGCGTCTGCAATTGGCGTGGCGATCACCGCCGGCTCTGCGGGCCACATGGTTTTCGCGGCCGAGAAGACCGACGAAAAAGCACCCGGCAATGCCATATCCCTGGACGCCACCAGCGTTGTAGGCGAGCAGGATGACACCTCCTACAAGACCGATACCTCGGCCTCCAAGAAGTACACCGCGCCACTGCGCGAGACGCCGAAAAGCGTCACCGTGATCCCGCAACAAGTGATTCGCGACACCGGCGCCACCAGCCTGGTCGACGCCCTGCGCACCACGCCGGGCATCACTTTTGGTGCCGGCGAGGGTGGCAACCCGGCCGGTGATCGTCCGATCATTCGCGGCTTCAACGCCGAAAGCGACGTGTTCATCGACGGCATGCGCGACGTGGCGTCCCAGAGCCGCGAGATCTTCAACGTTGAATCGATCGAAGTCAGCAAGGGCCCAGGGTCGGCCTTCACCGGCGCCGGTTCCACCGGTGGCAGCCTGAACCTGGTGAGCAAGACCGCCAAGCTGGGCAATGCCTACAACGGCGGCTTCACCTGGGGTTCGGACCAGACCAAGCGCACCACCCTCGACCTGAACCAGCAAATGACCGACACCTCGGCGTTCCGGCTGAACCTGATGAAGCACGAAGCCAACGTCGCCGGGCGTGATGCCGTGGACGTCAGTCGCTGGGGCGTGGCACCGTCCTTCGCCTTCGGCCTGGGCACCGACACCCGCTTGACCGTCGGCTACTACCACGTCGAAACCGACGACATGCCCGACTACGGCATCCCGTTGACCCTGAGCTCCAACCGCAGCAAGTACAACGTCGACAAGCCGGCCAACGTCAACCGCGACAACTTCTACGGCCTCACCGGCCGCGACTATCGCCAGACCAGCAACGACAGCGGCACGATCAAGCTCGAGCACGATCTGAACGATAGCCTGACCGTGTCGAACAGCTTTCGCATGTCCCGTTCAACCCTGGACTACATCGTCACCAACCCTGACGACAGCAAGGGCAACGTGGCCAACGGCAGTGTCTACCGTGGCGCGAAGAGCCGTAACTCGACGTCCAGCGGCTGGATCAACCAGACCGACCTGAGTGCCAAATTCAACACCGGCGCCATCGAGCACAGCCTGGTGAGCGGTCTGGAGTTTTCCTATCAGGACACCCACAACCGCCCGTACCTCCTGACTTCCAGCGCCAGCGGTACCCAGTGCAACCGTGCCCTGTTCAACTCCGGCGACTGCACCAGCCTGTACAACCCGACGCCTGGGGATAACTGGAACGGCACGATCACCGACAGCAACGCCTTCACCGACACCGACACCAAGACCGCCGCGGCCTACGTGTTCGACACCCTGAAGTTCAACGAGCAATGGTCCCTGAACCTGGGCCTGCGCTATGACAACTACCAAGTCGAATCCAGCGGTTTCGCCAACGCCAGCAGCACGGCTCCAGCGGGCAGTTTCTCCCGTCAGAACACCAGTGACCTGGTGAACTACCAGATCGGCGTGGTCTACAACCCACTGCCAAACGGCAGCCTCTATGCCGCCTACTCGACGTCCAGCAACCCGGCCGGCGAAACCAGCGGCAACGGTGGCCTGGAACTGGCGGCGAACAACAGCAGTCTGGACCCGGAAAAGAACCGCAACTACGAGGTCGGCACCAAGTGGGACTTCTTCGGTGACGACCTGTCGCTGACCGCCGCACTGTTCCGCACCGAGAAAACCAACGCGCGTATCAACGATCCGGACGGCGGCACCACCCAAGTGCTGGACGGCGAACAGCAGGTCAATGGCCTGGAACTGACCTACACCGGCAAGCTGACCCGTAACTGGCGAGTCTTCGGCGGCTACACCTACATGGACAGCGAAGTGGTCAAAACCACCCTCGCCGCCGATGAAGGCAACCACATGCCAAGCACCCCACGGAACAACTTCACGTTCTGGTCGACCTACGACCTGGTGCCGGACAAGTTGACCGTCGGTGCCGGTGCGACCTTCGTCGATTCCCAGTTCGGCAACGTCGCCAACTCGGTGGAGATTCCGTCCTACTGGCGTTACGACGCGATGGCCAGCTACCGCCTGACCAAGAACGTCGACCTGCAACTCAACGTACAAAACCTGACCGACAAGCGTTACTTCGACCAGGTATTCCAGACGCACTACGCCCACGTGGCGCCGGGCCGCACTGCTCTGTTGAGTGCCAACTTCCACTTCTGATAACAGAAGCGTGAAGACCAAAGCGCTTGGACAAAAGCCCCGTTCATCAAAGTGAACGGGGCTTTTACGTGTAAAAAAGAATGCTTCTCGACAACTCACGGCATAATGCGCGCCGTGATGATGACTTTTGAACGAACAAGGCGAGTGACGTGTTGAAGAAATCCCTGTTCCAGTTGCACTGGTTTTTCGGCATCAGCGCCGGACTGGTCCTGGCCCTGATGGGCATTACCGGGGCGGCAGTATCGTTTCAGGATGAAATCCTGCGAACGCTGAACCCCTCCGTGCTGCACGTCGAGAAGCAGATCGCCGGCGTGCTGCCACCGGCCGAACTGGTGGAGAAAATCGAAAGCGCTTCGGGCAAGATCGTCTCTATGCTCTGGGTCGAGACCGACAGCGGCAATGCTGCGCGGGTGATCTTCACGGCGCCGCCCGGCGAACGTCGCGGGCAGATGCGTTATTTCGACCCGTACACCGCCGAGTTCATGGGCGACGTCACCGGCCAGGACTTCTTCGGCCTGATGCTGCAACTGCACCGCTTCCTCGCCATGGGTGATACCGGCCGGCAGATCACCGGCGCCTGCACGCTGATTCTGGTGTTCTTCTGCCTGTCCGGCCTGTACCTGCGCTGGCCGCGCCAGTGGAAAAGCTGGCGCGCCTGGCTGACGCTGGACTGGAAGAAAAAGGGTCGCAGCTTCAATTGGGACCTGCACTCGGTGGCCGGTACCTGGTGCCTGGTGTTCTACCTTTTGGCGGCACTGACCGGGTTGTCCTGGTCGTACGAGTGGTACAACAAAGGGCTGACCAGGCTGCTGTCCGACTCGCCGCAAAACGAGCGGGTTCGCAGTGGTCGCGGCCCTGCGCCAAGCGGCCCGGCCCCCACCGCCGATTACGCCGCGATGTGGAGCAGCATCTACAGCGCCGCCGGCCCTGGTCTTTCGTCCTACAACGTTCGGATGCCGCCAGTGGCCGGGCAACCGGCAACCGTGTTCTACCTGCTGAAGGATTCACCCCACGACCAGGCACGGAACCAGATCACCCTCGATCCGGTGACCGGCGCCGTCAGCCGTCATGACCGCTACAGCGACAAGAGCCTCAAGGCGCAGTTGCTGACCAGTATTTATGCACTGCACGTCGGCAGTTATTTCGGGCTGGTCGGGCGGATCATCCTGACCATCACCGCGCTGAGCATGCCGCTGTTTTTCGTCACGGGCTGGTTGCTGTACCTGGACCGCCGACGCAAGAAACGTCAGATCAAGGATGCCCGTAAAGGCCTTGAGCAACCGGGTAGCGACGCACCGGCATGGCTGATCGGCTTCGCCAGCCAGAGCGGGTTTGCCGAGCAGCTCGCCTGGCAGACTGCCGGGCAATTGCAGGCCGCCGGATTACCGGTGAAAGTTCAACCGTTGGCCGATGTCAGCGAACAGGACCTGCGAGATTCCAGCAACGCGCTGTTTGTGGTCAGCACCTTCGGCGACGGCGAAGCGCCGGACAGCGCCCGCGGTTTCGAACGTAAAGTGCTGGGGCGTGCACCGAGTCTTAAACGCCTGAACTATGCCGTGCTCGGCCTCGGTGACCGCCAGTATCAACACTTCTGCGGCTTCGCCCGTCGCTTGCACACCTGGCTGGGCGAGCACGGCGGCAAGACCTTGTTCGCCCCGGTTGAAGTCGACGGTGGCGACCCTTACGCCCTGCGTCACTGGCAACAGCAACTCGGTCTGCTGACGGGTCAGGCACCGGTCGACACCTGGCAAGCGCCCAGCTACGACAACTGGACCCTGACCCGCCGCGAATTGATGAACCCGGACAGCAGCGGTGCTCCCGTGTACTTGCTCGGCCTCACCGCTCCCAGCACCAGCAGTTGGCTGGCCGGTGATCTGGTGGAAGTGCTGCCGCGCAATGGTGCGTGGGCGATCGAGCATTTCCTCGAGGGCCTGGGAATTGACGGTCGGGCCACGGTTGAACTCGATGGCCTGTCGCAGCCTCTGGAACAAGCCCTGGCCAGCCGCCAACTGCCCGAGAACCGCGCTCATCTGGTCGGCCTGCACGCGCAAGCGCTGGTGAATGCGTTGGTGCCACTGGCCCTGCGTGAATACTCCATCGCCTCGATCGCCGCCGACGGCGTGCTGGAATTGATCCTGCGTCAGGAGCGGCACCCAGACGGCAGCCTGGGCATCGGCTCCGGCTGGTTGACCGAACACGTGCCTGTGGGCAGCCACGTCAACCTGCGGGTGCGGCGCAACAGTGGTTTCCATATGCCGAACGAACCGGTGCCGATGATCCTGCTGGGCAACGGCACCGGCCTGGCCGGGTTGCGCAGTTTGCTCAAGGCACGGATTGCCGACGGGCAACAGCACCACTGGCTGCTGTTTGGCGAGCGCAATCGGGAACACGATTACCTGTGCCGTGCGGAGCTGGAAGAGTGGTTGATCAACGGTGATCTGGCGCGTCTGGACCTGGCGTTTTCCCGCGATCAGGCCGAGAAAATCTATGTGCAGGATCGCCTGCGCGAGTCTGCCGGCGAGCTGAAGAAATGGCTGGCCGATGGCGCCGTGATTTACATCTGCGGCAGTTTGCAGGGGATGGCGTCAGGGGTGGACCAAGTGCTTAACGACGTGCTGGGTGCGGATGAAGTCGAGCGCCTGATCGAACAGGGCCGCTACCGCCGCGACGTTTACTGACACCGTTGATGATTGTTCCCACGCAAAGCGTGGGAACAATCATGCTGCCCTCAAACCGGCTGCAACTTACGCTCGAACACCCCCACCCCATCCAGATCCCGCAGCACGACACTCAACTCCCCCGACTGCCCATCGATGTTCACCTCGCCAAAAAACTGAAACCCGGCAAACGGCGAGGTGTTCTGCGCTGCGGGAGCCTTCTGGAATACCACCTCGGGGCCGAAGGTTTTATCCAGCGCATTCGGCCCGAAACTGCCCGCATTCAGCGGCCCCGCGACAAATTCCCAGAACGGCTCGAAGTCCTGGAACGCCGCGCGATCAGGATGGTAATGGTGCGCCGCACAGTAATGCACATCCGCCGTCAGCCAAACGAAATTGCGCACCTGCTGCGCCCGCAGAAAGCCCAGTAATTCAGCGATCTCCAGTTCACGGCCCTGAGCCGGGCCCGGATCACCGTTGGCCACCGCCTCCCAACGCGCCACACCGGGGCTGACTTCGCCGTCCGGGACGCCGAGGCCGATAGGCATGTCGGCGGCGATGACTTTCCATTGAGCCTGGGAGCCTTTCAATTCACGTTTGAGCCAATCCAATTGCTCTCGACCGAGGAACGGTTTGGCGGCACCAAGGTTGTCGTCATTGGCACCCCGGTAGCTGCGCATGTCGAGCACGAACACATCGAGCATCGGCCCATAACTCAGCTTGCGATAAA
Source organism: Pseudomonas sp. 05N433 (assembly GCF_056396925.1). Taxonomy (NCBI): domain Bacteria; kingdom Pseudomonadati; phylum Pseudomonadota; class Gammaproteobacteria; order Pseudomonadales; family Pseudomonadaceae; genus Pseudomonas; species Pseudomonas sp. 05N433. Next base: position 27,828 of record NZ_JBFTML010000019.1, read on the forward strand.
TCCGCCCGCCACCGTCGGCGCTCTGCAAACGCATCGGCGCATATTCCAGCCAGGCCTGCCGTGCGCGGCCCACCAGGCTGTGGATATCTTTGCTCTTGTAGCGATCATCCAGTTGCTTGCCCGGCGACCAGTTGTTCACCACTTCGTGGTCGTCCCACTGCCAGATCTGCGGCACTTCGGCGTTGAAACGACGGACGTTTTCGTCCATCAGGTTGTAGCGGTAATTGCCGCGATACTCGTCGAGGGTTTCGGCGACTTTGCTCTTGGCTTCGCTGGTGACGTTGCGCCACACCCGGCCGCTTTCGGTGGTCAGTTGCGCCGGCACCGGGCCATCAGCGTAGATGGTGTCGCCGCTGTGGATAAAAAAATCCGGCAGGCGCAGACGCATGGCTTCGTAGATGCGCATACCGCCGATGTCCGGGTTGATGCCGAAGCCTTGGCCAACCGTGTCGCCACTCCAGACGAAACGAATATTCCGCCGAGCGCTGGGCACACTGCGCAGATGGCCGAACCACGGTTCGCTGGCGACACCGCTCTGAGCGTCTTCGAACGTCACGCGGTAGAAAATTGCCTGATCGGCAGGCAGGCCGGTGAGTTCGACCCGAGCGGTGAAATCGGTGCCGGCATCGGCCAATGGCGAGACGAATCGACGAGGGTTGCTGAACAGGCTGCGCGTGTCCCATTCCACCACCATCCGCGCCGCACGATCGCTACGGCTCCAGATCATCGCCCGGTCGCCCAACAGGTCGCCGGACTGCACACCATCGGTGAGTTGCGGCCGATCCTTGACCGATGCAATCACCGCCGGCGCCAGGCCGGGCAGCAACAGCCCGGCTCCGACAGCTTGTATGACACGACGGCGGCCGAGGTCGAATTCGCTCATGGTGCTCTCCCTGAAAAAGGAAAACTAAAGCATGGCCGCATGAATCAGGTATGACACAAAAAAGATCGCACCCTCCAGCAGCTCCAGGCTCGATGTACGCCGCCATATCGCGGTCGAACACTGTTCTGGCCGGGAGCTGCCAAAGGCTGCGATCTTTGGCTGTTAAGCGTTAGCCGGCTCCAGCGCCAGTTCCACTGTTTCCGGTCGCTTGAGCACCGAATACACCACCGCCGTCAGCAGACTCCCGGCCACGATCGCCAGCAGATACAACAGCGCATGGTTGATCGCATTCGGAATCAGCATCACAAACAATCCACCGTGCGGCGCCATGAGTTTGCAGCCGAAGTACATCGACAACGCGCCGGTCAGCGCACCGCCGGCGATGCTCGCCGGAATCACCCGCAGCGGGTCTTTGGCCGCGAACGGAATCGCCCCTTCGGAGATAAAGCACAGCCCCAGCACCAGCGCCGCTTTACCGGCCTCGCGTTCCGTCTGGGCGAACTTGCGCCGGGCAATCAACGTGGCGATGCCCAGGCCAATCGGCGGCACCATGCCGGCGGCCATGGTCGCGGCCATCGGTGCATAACTCTGCGATGCCAGCAGCCCCACCGAAAACGCGTAAGCCGCCTTGTTGATCGGCCCACCAAGGTCGACGCACATCATGCCGCCCAGCAGCACACCGAGCAGAATTGCGTTGGTGGTGCCCATGCTGTCGAGGAAATGGGTAAGCCCCGCAAGCATCCCGGCCACCGGTTTGCCAACCACGTAGATCATCACCAGACCGGTAAACAGGCTCGCCAGCAACGGAATGATCAGGATCGGCTTCAGCGCCTCAAGACTTTGCGGCAAGCGCGCATAACGGTTGATCGCCTGGGCCGCATAGCCGGCGATAAAACCAGCAATGATCCCGCCGATGAAACCGGCACCGAGCGTGCTCGCCAGCAAACCACCGATCATCCCCGGCGCCAGGCCCGGACGGTCAGCGATCGAGTAGGCGATATAACCCGCCAGCAGCGGCACCATCAGTTTGAACGCGCTCTCGCCGCCGATCTGCATCAGCGCCGCCGCGAGCGTGCCTTGCTCCTTGAACGCGGTGATGCCGAACACGAAGGACAAGGCAATCATCAGACCGCCCGCCACCACCATCGGCAACATGTACGAGACACCGGTCAGCAGGTGTTTGTAGATACCGGTCTTCTCTTGCTTGGCCGGGCCTTTGGCGCCGGTCGCAGCGCTTTCCTGCTTGCCTTCGGCCAGGGCTTTGTTCAGCGTCGCTTCGGCCTGTTTCAGGGCGATGCCTGTGCCGCAGCGGTAGATTTTCTTGCCGGCGAAACGCTCGGTGGCAACTTCGATGTCTGCCGCCAGCAGCACCACGTCGGCATTGGCAATCGCCTCTGCACTAAGCGGATTGCGTGCGCCGACCGAGCCCTGGGTTTCCACTTGCAGGTCGTAACCCAGACGCTTGGCCGCTTGCTGCAAGGCTTCGGCGGCCATGAAGGTGTGGGCGACACCGGTCGGGCACGCGGTGACGGCCACCAGGCGTGGCGCCTGTTTAGCAACCGCGGCAGGTTCAGCGGTGGCTGCGGGCGCGACGTAAACCTCGGCTTCCTCTACCCCACGGCGCAGCACCGCTTCGACATCTTGCAGAGCCTGGGCCGGGGTGCTCTGGAACACCCGTTTGCCGATAAACCGCGACATATCCACCGGCGCGCTGGTGACCAGCAACACCCACTCGGCGGCCTCGATGATCGCCGCCGACAATTGACGTTCCGGATGGGCTGCATCCACGACTTCGACACTGGTGCTCCAGCCCTGACGCTGGGCCGCTGCATCGAGCAGACGAGCACACAGCACACTGGTGACCATGCCGTTCGGGCAGGCCGTAACAATGGCTAATTTCATTGCAAACCCTCTTATTGTTCTGTCAGGGGGCGCACGCGCACGCCCTGTTCGAGCTGCGCCAGTTGCGCGGCGTCGCCGATGCCAAAACCGATCTGGGTGACGGCCATGGCTGCAATCGCAGTGGCGGTGCGCAAGGTCTGTTCAGGCGTATCGGCACTGAGCAAACCGTGCAGCATGCCCGCCAGCAGCGAATCCCCCGCACCGACGGTGCTGACCACGCTGACCTTGGGCGGTGTGGCATGCATCGCCGAGCCGACACTGAACCAGTTCACCCCGTCGGCACCGTGGGAAATCACCACGTGCTCGATGCCATGAGCGTGCAAACGGCTTGCGGCCTCGGCTTGGGCGCCCACGGAAACCACTTCGCAATCCAGTGCTTCAGCCAGCTCTTCAGTGTTGGGCTTGATCAGCCACGGGCCAGCCGACAGGCCGGCGCGCAAGGCTTCACCGCTGGTGTCGAGCGCAACGTTCAAGCCGCGTTTTTTCAAGCGCAGGATCAACTCCCGCAACCATTGAGCACTCACGCCACGGGGCAAACTGCCGGCCACCACGACGGCGTCATGCCCTGGTGCAATCTGGTCGAGCCGATCAAGCAAAGCCTGCTGCGCCGCTTCACTGACCCGCGGCCCCGGGCCGTTGATATCGGTGATGCGCCCATCGTTTTCCGCCAGTTTGATATTGCTGCGGGTCTCGCCGGGGACGCGGATAAACGCGTCGGTGAAGCCGCGTTTGGCGAACAGGGTTTCGAACGCCTGAAGGTTATCTTCCCCGAGAAACCCGCTGACAGTCAGCTGATGCCCGAGGTCGGCCAGCACCTGCGCCACGTTCACCCCTTTGCCGGCGGCGTGGGTGTGCATTTCGTCGCTGCGATTGACCTGACCGGGCACAAGCATCGGCAATTGAACGGTAAGGTCCAGCGCCGGGTTGAGGGTCAGGGTTAAGATCTTGGCCATTACAGCGCCTCCACTAATGCGCGGACTTCGTTCGCGCTGCCCACGGCCAGGGCCTGTTGGGCAAGGGTTTGAGTCTGGGTCAGGCTGAGTTCGCGAATGCGCGCCTTGACCTCGGCAATGCTGCGGCCCGACACGCTCAACTCATCCACACCCAGGCCCACCAGCACCGGCACCGCCAGCGGATCGGCCGCCAGTTCACCGCACACGCCGACCCACTTGCCATGAGCATGAGCCGCACGCACGGTGATGTCGATCAGTTGCAGCACCGCCGGGTGCAAGCCGTCAGCCTGGGCCGACAAAGTCGGGTGACCACGGTCGATGGCCAGGGTGTACTGGGTCAGGTCGTTGGTGCCGACGCTGAAGAAGTCCACTTCCTTGGCCAAGACCGGCGCCAGCAAGGCGGCCGACGGCACTTCGATCATGATCCCCAGTTGCAGATCGGCGACCGGGATTTCCAGACGCAGACGTTCGGTYATGTCCCGAGCCTGGCGCCACTCATCGACGCTGCCGACCATCGGGAACATGATCCGCAAGGGACGGTTATCCGCCGCACGCAGCAAGGCGCGCAATTGCGCTTCCATGACCTGCGGACGTTGCAGGGTCAGGCGAATGCCACGCACACCGAGGAACGGGTTCTCTTCTTTGGCGATCGGCCAGTACGGCAGCGGTTTGTCGCCACCGACGTCGAGGGTGCGCACCACCAGCGGTCGCCCGGCCAGGCCATCGAGTACACGACGGTATTCGACTTCCTGGGTGGCCTCGTCCGGTGCTTGTGAATGAGCCATGAAAATCAGTTCGGTGCGCAACAGGCCAATGCCTTCGGCGCCCTGCTCCACCGCGCTGGTGACGCCAGCGCTTTCACCGATATTGGCGAACACTTCCACGGGGTGGCCGTCGGTGGTCAGCGCCGGTTGATGGCGTTGTTCGGCGGCGGCTTTGAGGCGCAGTTCGCGGGTGTCGCGCTCTTCGGTGGCGCGCTGCAAGGTCGCGGCATCGGCGTCCACGTGCAGGCGGCCGCGTTGGCCATCGATCAACAGCGGCGTGCCCGGTTTCAGCAGCAACACGGCGGCGCCGGCGCCCACCAGTGCCGGAATACCCAGGGCCCGGGCGACAATCGCACTGTGGGCCGTGGCACCACCGCGAGCGGTGAGAATGCCGGCGACGCGCGTCGGATCAAGACGCGCCACATCCGACGGGCCGACTTCGTCCATCACCAGAATGTACGGTTGCGCAGGCTCCGCAGGCGTTTCGACGCCACACAAATGCGCCAGCACCCGACGGCCAATGTCGCGCAAGTCGGCGGCACGTTCGGCGAGCAACGCGTCCTGCAGCGCTTCCTGTTGTTTGGCGGCGGCTTCGATCACCGTCATCCACGCCGCTTCGGCGCTTTCACCTTGCTTGAGGCGGGTTTCGACTTCGTCGGTCAATTCCGGATCGTCGAGCATTTCCTGATGGGTGATGAAAATCTCGCGAATCGCTTTGGCCTTGCTGCGCTCGATCAGGCCTTCGATGTCACGACGCACATCGGCCAGCGCTTGCTTGAGACGCTCGCGCTCGATGGCCGCGGACTCACCGCGCAGCGGGTAATCGATGACTTGCAGCACTTGAATATGCGCCGGGCCGATGGCGATCCCCGGTGCCGCGGCAATCGCCTGAATCAGGCTGCCGGACGCTGGCGCGAGCAGTGTTTCGGCGACCTCCACCTCCACGAGCACTTCGCGCTGCTGGCTTACCACGGGCAGCGGCTCGACTTCTTCACCGAGGCCTTCTTCGATGGCCGCCAGCAAGGCCGGCAAGGCGTCGGCGGCGATGACCGGTTCGGCGATGAGTTCCAGCACCTGACCGCGACGGGCGCCAAGGCTGAGCAGTTTGCTCAAACTCTTCACCGACACCGCGCTGTCGTGACCATCGACGATGCGTATACGGATCTCGCCTTCAAAACTTTTCGCCAGTTGCGCGAGGATCTTCGCCGGGCGCGCATGCAAACCGTGGGCGTTGGCCAGGGCAATGCGTGCGCTCGGCCAGTCCGCCGGCACTTCACCGCCAAGGACCTCCAGCACCGCGCGGCTACTGGTGGCACGGCCCAATTCATGGCCGCGACCTTCAATCAGCAACGCGCAAAGACGTTCGAGCAGCGCCTGATGGGCTTCACCGAGGCTGGCCAGGCAGAACAGCCCGCTCAGCGGCTGACCGAGGTAGCGGATGGGTTTGTCCGGGGTAACGAACGCCAGGCCGGGACGCTTCACCGTTTGTTCGCTGTGCAGCCACCACAGGCCATCGCCCAGCGGCAGCGCTTCGACCTGCTGCAAGACGCCGGCAAAACCGTTGCTCACGCAATCGGCCTGACGCAGCAAACGGGCACCGCGCCAAACCAGCTCTTCGAAGTCATCGGCGGACACACCGAGGCCGATCATCTGTGCGTCCAGTGCCAGCTCTTGTGGCGCGCCTTGCAGCAATTTCAACAAGGCTTCGGCGGAACTGGCGCGACGCAGGGCCTGGCCCAGGTCGGTTTCACCGAGGGCACGGGTCAGCAGTTGCAGCAGGCGCAGGTGTTCATCGGATTTGGCGGCGATACCGATGGCCAGATAAACGATCTGGCCATTGCCCCAGTCCACTCCGTCAGGAAACTGCATCAGCCGCACGCCAGTGGCGAATACCTGATCGCGGGTTTCGGGAGTGCCATGGGGGATGGCAATACCTTGGCCGAGAAAGGTCGAGCCCTGGGCTTCCCGGGCCTGCAAGCCTGCGAGGTAACCGTCGGCCACCAGGCCATCGGTCACGAGTCGGTCAGCGAGCAATTGCAAGGCGGTGGCTTTATCCACAGCCGACTGGCCCATGGATATCTGCTCTATGGTGAGCTCGAGCATGCTTTCTCCTTTTTGGCGCCGTGTGACGCCAGGTATTGTTTTGATTGATTCAGCTTAGGCGTTTTGAGAACACCTTTTCAGACGCAGTTTTGGCGGTTTCGCGGCAGAACCGGCCAAAGCGACCTATAACGTAGAAAATACGCCTGCTGAAACGTTTAATCTAGAATCTTAGGCACGTTACTCGATAATGTCTCATCCTTGAAGTCCAATTATCGGATGTGCTGCGACAATGGTCGCCTGCCTCAATCGGGTAGGATTGGCGAAAATGTCGGGGCACGCTCTAAAAACAAGGAATACCGGGTTGAAACTCAGTGATATTGCACAATTGGCTGGTGTCTCCGTGACCACCGCCAGTTACGTCATCAATGGCAAGGCCGAACAGCAACGCATCAGCAGCGCCACTGTCGAGCGCGTGCGGGCAGTGGTCGAACAACATGGCTTCACGCCCAACCCGCAGGCCGCCGGGCTGCGCAGTCGGCACACCCGCACCCTGGGCTTCATTCTGCCGGACCTGGAAAACCCCAGTTACGCGCGAATCGCCAAACTGCTGGAACAAGGCGCCCGGGCGCGCGGCTATCAGCTGCTGATCGCCAGCTCCGACGATGCGCCGGACAGCGAACGGCAATTGCTGCAACTGTTCCGTGCCCGCCGCTGCGATGCGCTGATCGTCGCCAGTTGCCTGCCGGCCGGTGACGACAGTTATCGCCAGTTGCAGGCCAAAGGCATTCCGATCATCGCCATCGACCGGGTGATGGAGCCCGAGCATTTCTGCTCGGTGATCAGCGATGATCGCGAAGCCAGCCTGCACCTGACCCGCAGCCTGCTGACCCCGCTGCCAAAACAGATCGCGCTGCTCGGCGCACGCCCTGAATTGAGTATCAGCCAGGAGCGGGCAGCGGGCTTCAAGGAAGCGCTGAACGGTTTCAAAGGCGAGGCGCTGATCGAGCACGGCGAGTCGTTCAGCCGTGAGTGCGGCAAACAACTGATGGAAGAATTGATCCAACGCCTGGGCCATTTGCCGGATGCGCTGGTGACCACCTCCTACGTGCTGCTTCAGGGCGTGTTCGATGCCTTGCACGATTTCCCGCTGAAAAGCCGCCCGCTGCGCCTGGGCACCTTTGGTGATACGCAGTTGCTGGACTTCCTGCCGCTGCCGGTCAACGCCATGGCCCAGCAGCATCAACTGATCGCCGACAAAGCCCTGGAACTGGCAGTGACCGCCATCGAACAGGCCGATTACCAGCCCGGCGTGCAGGCCATCGCGCGGACGTTCAAGCAGCGTATTCTTCAGGACTGAACCGTGGAACTGATCGACACCCACACTCACCTGGACTTTCCGGACTTCGACCCGGATCGTCAGGCGCTGCTGGCCGAGAGCCGCGCCCTCGGCGTGCGGCGGATGGTGGTGCTGGGGGTGTATCAGGCCAATTGGCAGCGGGTCTGGGAGCTGGTGCAAAGCGATCCCGATCTGCACGCGGCGTTTGGTTTGCACCCGGTGTATCTGGATGACCATCGCCCTGAAGATTTGACCGAACTCGGTGACTGGCTGACGCGGTTAGCGGGCCATCGCCAGCTATGCGCGGTGGGCGAGATCGGTCTGGATTACTTCATCGAAACTCTGGATCGTGAACGTCAGCAATCGCTGTTCGACGCCCAACTGCAACTGGCGGCGGACTTCAATCTTCCAGCATTGATTCATGTGCGACGCAGCCACGCAGCGGTGATCGCCACACTCAAACGGTTTCGCTTGAAACGGGCGGGGATCATTCATGCCTTCGCCGGCAGCCAGGAAGAGGCTCGCGAATACATCAAGCTCGGTTTCAAACTCGGCCTCGGCGGCGCYGCGACCTGGCCACAAGCCTTGCGCATGCACCGGGTGATTGCCGGTTTGCCCCTTGAATCGGTGGTACTGGAAACCGACTCACCGGACATGGCCCCCGCCATGTTCCCCGGCCAACGCAACAGCCCGGCCCATTTGCCGGAGATCTGTGAGGCACTTGCCACCCTCATGACGATCAGCCCCGAACAACTGGCCGCCGCCAGCACGGCCAACGCCTGTGAGCTGTTCAACTGGTAATCCGTTGATTCCCACATTTGATCTGCTTCGTGGCATCAAACCCGGAACGCACTGATCAACTGCTTGAGCTCCACCACCTGCGCCGACAGCGCTCGGCTCGCATTCTCGGTCTGGTGCGCGCCTTCGGCGGTGCGCTCGCCGGCGCGGTTGATCTCGACGATGTTCTGGTCGATGTCGTGGGCCACAGCGGTCTGCTGCTCTACCGCAGCGGCAATCTGCTGGTTCTGGTCGACGATCATGCCGACGGCGCCGAGGATGTTTTCCAGCGCCTGCTGAACCTTTTCCGACTGCCCGACGGTGCCATTGGCCATCTGATGGCTGGTGCCCATTGCCTTGACCGCCGCACCGACACCGCTGTGCAACTTGGTGATCATCTGCTCGATTTCTTCGGTCGATTGCTGGGTGCGCTTGGCCAGGGTCCGCACCTCATCCGCCACCACCGCAAAACCCCGGCCCTGCTCGCCCGCGCGGGCGGCTTCAATGGCGGCGTTGAGGGCCAGCAGGTTGGTCTGTTCGGCAATGCTTTTGATCACCTCCAGCACACGACTGATGGACTGACTGTCGCTGGCCAGTTGATTGATCACCCGCACCGACTGATCGATTTCGCTGGCCAGTGCAGCGATGCTGCCCTGCTGGGACTCCACCAATCCGCGACCGCTGACGGTCTCGTCATTGACGCTGTGGGCACTGCTGACGGCCGCAGAGGCACTGCGCGCCACCTCCTGGGAAGTGGCCGACATCTGGTTCATCGCGGTGGCGACCTGTTCGATCTGTGTACGCTGCCCCGCTACCGCCTGGTTGCTCTGGGCGGACACGCTTTCGACYTGCCCGGCCTGGCGCTCGACCTCGCTGACGGTCTGCCCCACTCGCTCGATCAGGTCATGGATTTTCTTCACGGTACCGGTGAACACCTCACCCAACTCGCCCAGCTCGTCGCAGCTGTTGGCGCTGAAGGTCACGGTCATGTCACCGGCCGCCACCTTGTCCATCACTGCGCCCAGACGCTTGAGGGTGGTGCGAGTCGAAGCGTAGAACCCGCCATAGAGGTAAAAAATCAACACAAACACCAGCGCCAGCGCCACCGCCTGCAACACCATGTGGGTACGGTGCTGCTCCAGCCGCTGCTGCAACTGGGTGCCGAGAAACTTCAGGGTGGCTTCGTTGAGTTGATAGGTCTGGTCCATCAGGCCCGTGACCTGATCGAAAAAGGCCTGCCACGGCGCATCGAGGGTGTCGGCCATCACCACCTGTTCTTCGAACAGTTCACTGGCCTTTTTCAGGGAGGCCTTGCTGCTTTCTGCCTGAGCCGCCAGGGTTTCGTGCGCGGCTTTACTGGAGCCCAGAGCGTCCTTCAACTTCAGGCCGTATTCGGCCTGAAGTTTCTCGATCTGCGCCAGCAACTCATCAAATCGGGTACTCGAGGCCGAATTGAGAAAACCCTGCCCCAGCGAGTAGGACCCCATCGCTCGGCCCTCGCCGAGTGTCTGGGTGACGGCCGGCGTGACGTTGGTAATGAGTTCACTCAGCTGACGCATGTCGCTCTGGCTGTCGCGGCTCAGGCCGGCCTGACTGGCGATGATCTGGCTGAAAATCTGCGCGCTGCCGAGCAACTTGCCGATCAGCGCACTTTTGCTTTGCAGGGAGTTTTCCGCTTGCTGGACCTTGAACGCGGCGATCATTTCATCGCGTTTACCATCGAAAAACGTGATTTGCTCCGGGTCAGTGGTCATCGCCGCCAGCCCCTGCAAACGGCTCAGGACGCTTTGCTCCAGGGCACTTATCGTCGATTCGACATGATTGGCCTTGCCGGACTGGCCCAGAGTGACGTTGATCTGTACCAGGTTGTTCAGGGTCTCCAGGTCCCGACGCAGGCTCAGGCCGCTGCCCAACAGGTCGAGGCTCTGCAACTCGATCCGGGTGCCCTGGAATTCGCGATAGGAGTCGCGCACCAGATAGAAGTTGGTCACCAGCATCGGTACGAGGAACAGCGCGCTGATCAGGCTGAACTTCATGCCGAAGCTCAGGCGGTTCATCAGCGCGACGGCGGGATAGAGCAAGCTCTTCACTGTGAAGTCTCCCTTTGATTTCTTATTTTTATTGGCAGGCGCGCAGAGACAGCAGATAGCCACTATTGGCGCTGCCTCTGTATAGCCTAAATCGGAGGGAGGTTTTGTAACTTAAGGTTAACGACAGGTCGCCGTTGTTGGAGCGGATGAGCCCCTGTGGCGAGCCCCCTCGCCACAAAAGCGTCCGTAGATTGGAGTCAGGACAAAACAGTCCACAACGCAAAACCGGCATACCAAAGCACTGCCGCGCGCAGCAGCAGTTCCCAGATCCGGTCCAGGCTGTTGATGCCGTCCGGGCCGACCACCGGCGCCGGAATTTCACCGGCCACCAGCCCGACCTTCTCGATCAGTTGGGCGGCGCTGATGTTCCAATTCAGCAGTTCATGCAGCATCACCCGGCTGACCGCGACAAAGTTGCCGACCAGCGCGAAGCTCGCCGCCAGCAACCGCACCGGCACCCAATCGAACGCGTGGCGCAGTTGTGTCGCGCGCTCGACCACAGCCGGGTTCTGCCCATGCTCTTCGGCCAGCGCCAGCAATCGATAGCTCAGGGCCGCGACCGGGCCCAACAGGAAGTACCAGAAGATCACCGCGAAAAAGCTCTGATAGGCCTCCCACAATAAATGCCCCTGCACCCGCTCCAGCAGTTGCTCGCCACTGTCGGCGCAGATATCCAGGTCGCGTTTGGCCACATGGGCGGCAGCCTGCAGGTCTTCCCGGCGCCAGGCATCGCGAAAGGGCCCCAGGCCGGCCAGCAGATCGCCACGCCCCAGACTGTAAATCACCACCAACAGGTGCACGGGCAACGCCAGCAAGCCATAGGCCACCGGGTCCAGCACCACCAACAGCAACCCCAGCAGCGCCACCGGCAACAACACCAGCACCACCAGTATCAGCCACGGACGGTTGGTCATGCGTGGGCTCACTTCAAGCTTGTTCAGCTCACGCACCCAACCCGCATCACGTTGAACCCGATGGCGCAGGGCCGAGAATTTCTCGATCCAGACCGCTAACAGCAGCACCAGAAAACTCATTGTTGCTCCTCTTCTTCCTGAGCGGCTTTTGCCAGGTCCGCACGATAGCGCGCCCAGTCAAACGCCGGTCCCGGATCAGTCTTGCGCCCGGGTGCAATGTCGCTATGCCCACAGATACGTTGCGCGGTGATGCCCGTGAAGGCGCTTTGCAGCTGTCGGGTCAGAGTCGTCAACGCCTGATACTGCGCATCGGTAAACGGTAGATCATCCGTGCCTTCAAGCTCGATGCCCACGGAAAAATCGTTACAGGTTTCCCGTCCCTCAAAACACGAAACGCCGGCGTGCCAGGCGCGCTCAAGACAAGAGACAAACTGAGTGACGGTGCCGTCACGTTCAATCAGAAAGTGCGCAGACACCCGCAGGTCGGCGATCCCTGCAAAGTAGGGATGTTCCGTGACATCCAGACGATTCTGGAAAAATTCCTGCACCTTGCCGGTCAGAAACTGCGCGGGCGGCAGACTGATGTTGTGGATCACCAGCAGGGAAATCTCGCCCTCGGGGCGCGCATTGAAGTTGGGCGAAGGGCATAAACGCACACCCTGACACCAACCACTCGCGGGGTCCAACTGCATACAGGCTCCTTCAACGACGACTGTGTTGGCGCCCAGTATGCCGCGATAGACCCTCGGCGCGCGATCACTTGCCGCGATTGAGACGCCGCAGGTTGCCCAGCACCGATTCCAGCGCCCGATCGAACAGCAAGGTGTCGTCCAGCGTGCGCACCGCGCCACGCCGAAACTCCAGGGCCAGGCCGGTACGGTTGCGCTCCAGCACTTTCATTCCGGTACGGTCGACAAAGATGTACTTGCCGGTGGATTCAATGATTGCCGTCAATTTACAACGCAGGGTGTTTTCCTCGTCTTCCTGAAACTCGACCCAGCCCCCCGGGCGCAGTTGATCGACTTGCAGTAGCGCGGCATCATCCTCCGGCAAACGCACCGAGGCCGTTTCGACCGGGCCTTCGTCAGCAGTGCGAAGCACGATTTCCTCCTGCACTTCGACCATTATCGGCCCCTCGACAGGCGTGCTGTTCAGGCTCGGACGTTCAAACAGTTGAACGTGCAGGGCTTCCAGCTCGCTGAAAAACTCGCTGGTAGCAAACGGGTCGAATGCCGAGCTGTTCAGCCCATCGCGCAATGACTTGAGCAACCCTGGCACCAGCGCCAACAAGCGCAGGCTCGCATCGGGTTCGTCATGGCGCTGCACGCTCCAGATCAACTGCTCCATGGTCTGCACATCGGCGTGCCATTCGGCGGACTGATCACCGTGCTTGAGGCCGGTCAGCAACAGCACTTTGCTCCAGGCCTCCTGAACAAACACCACCACGCTGTGCGGCAAAACCTTGCCCACCAACACCTGATTCAACACCTGCTCGACGCGCTGACGGGCCAGTTCGGTCCTGGCGCGTCCTTCTTCGGCGTCTCGGGTGCGCTGCTCCAGCAATTCACTGCGACGACGCTCGTCATGGGTGAAGGCGAGGAAATCCGCCAGCAGTTCGGAAAAGATCGCCGGGTCATCGACAAAGTCGTTCAACAAGCGCTGCACCACCTGCTCAATGCGCAGGTACAGACTGTCGCGCTGATGGTCATCGCACTCGCCCCAGCCCATGGCCGCCGCGGCGATTTCGTTGAGCAAGCGCCGGGCGGGATGGCTGCTGCGGCTGAAAAAACTCTTGTCGAGCACTGCGACTTTCAGCATCGGAATCTGCAAGCGGCCAATCAGCGCCTTGAGGGAGTCCGGCAGGTTGCGGTCATCGAGAATGCATTCGAAGAGCATGGCGATCAGGTTGATCACGTCTTCATCAGCCACCCCGACCACCCGCGACCTGCCACTTTTGACGCTGACCCGGGTCAGCAGCAGTTCGAGCTGGTTACGCAGGTCGAAGTCGTCCTGAACCGCCAGCGCCGGCACATATTGCTGCAAGTGCGAGAGCAGTCGCAGCAGGTCGCGGGTGGAAATGGGCTGGGTCTGGGCACTGACCTCCAGGGTCGGCGCAACGCTGCCGCGCACATGGAGCAGCAACTCCTGCAAGGCGGCGAAAACTTCCTGCACCCCCTCGTCAATCTGTGGATTGCTGCTGCGACTCCCTGCCTCGACAGGGTCGGCGTGAGCACTGGCAGCCGCTCGATCAGTGGCACGCCGCGCCGGGGCGGGCTTGAGGTCCGGCAGCACACCGGTGGCGATCAGCAATTGATTGGCTTCGGCGTAGAGCTGATCGGCGTTGCTGAGCACATAGCGCTCAAACAGCTTGAGGATGATCAGCTTGACCTTGATCTCCATCCCCAGGTTGCGACCCGCCTGCAGGAAATACTCGCAGAGCAGCGTCGGCCCCAGGGGGTTGTGCTGTTCGACCAGTTTCTTGCCCAACAGGGTGCTCAGTCGGGCGGTGAGTTGGTCGAGGGCGAAGCCATCGCGGTTCAGCACTTTGCCGACCATGATCTCCACCGCCACATTACGCTCCATGTCGTCATGGGATAGCGACGCCGAGGTATCGAAAGCCAATGCCCGGGGCAAGGCAGCCTGTGAGGTGTCGCACTGCGTGAGTCTGAGGAAAGCCTCGAGGAACTGCTCGAGAAAACCGCGCTCGATACTTTTGCGCTTGAGGCGCAAATCGCGCATGGCTTCGAAGAAAATGTTTTGCTCGACATCGTTTCGGGCCCGGTCGGCCATTTCGAACAAGGTGTCGTCGGCGTTATCGAACAGCTCCTGCAAACCCTGCTTGAGCTGTTGGGCAGCTTTGTCGCGAACCTGAAGCAGAATCACGGGCAGGCGGGCGAGCAGCGAATGAGTCGCCTGATCGGTAGTCGCCTTGTGCAAAGGCACTACATTCCCGTCGTTGTGCATCCAAGCCTCCTGAAACGGTGATTCTTCGGTTCGGTAAGAAAGATCGAGCACGCCGGCCACACAGCCGGCGTTCAGCGGAGAACATTGCACACCCGCTGTCATTCAATAATCGGGAATCCAAAGGTACGTCAAAGCTATGACGTCAAATGCAAGGCAGAATTATCTGCAAAAGACCTCTCTTGTGCCAGCAGACTCTGCGCTCCCAAAGAAACAGACGTTTATGAAAGACCCTTGCTTAGAGTCAATTGCTCACGCGAATCGACCAAATGCAGGTTCGTGAACGACGGGATGGTTGTTGATGCCTTGGGTTGCCTCGCGCCATGGCCCTATAATCGGGCCACTTTGTTTGTGGAGCCCGTTATGCCGAATCTACGTCTCGCCGATTTGACCGCCGAAATCGAAGCCAACGTGCGCCGTGCGTTGCTCGAGGACATCGGCAGCGGCGACATCACCGCGCAACTGATCCCGGCCGAACGTCTGGCCAAAGCCACCATCATCACCCGCGACGCGGCCGTCATCAGCGGCACTGCATGGGTCGATGCCGTGTTTCGGCAGCTGGATCCGCGGGTCGCCGTGCACTGGCAGGTGAGCGATGGCGAGCGGGTGAAACCCAATCAGGCGCTGTTCCACCTCGAAGGCCCGGCACGCTCGCTGCTCACCGGCGAACGCAGCGCGCTGAACTTCCTGCAGCTGCTTTCGGGCGTGGCCACGCGCGCGCAGTACCTGGCGGATTTCGTCGCCCAAACCCAAGTGAAGTTGCTCGATACCCGCAAAACCCTGCCGGGGCTGCGTCTGGCCCAGAAATACGCCGTGACCTGCGGCGGCTGCTACAACCACCGCATCGGCCTGTATGACGCCTTCCTGATCAAGGAAAACCATATCGCCGCCTGCGGTGGCATCCCTGAGGCTATTGCTGCCGCGCACAAGATCGCTCCGGGCAAACCGGTGGAGATCGAAGTGGAGAACCTGACGGAGCTCAAAGAAGCCCTGGCGGCGGGGGCCGACATCATCATGCTCGATGAACTGAGCCTGGATGACATGCGTGAAGCCGTGCGCCTGAATGCCGGCAAGGCAAAACTGGAGGCCAGTGGCGGCATCAACGAAAGTACGTTGCTGCCGATTGCGCAAACCGGGGTGGATTACATTTCGATTGGTGCGATGACCAAGGATGTGAAGGCGGTGGATCTGTCGATGCGACTGAGCCTCTGAGTTCTTCGCATAAAGAAAAACGCCAGCCCCGATGAGGCTGGCGTTTTTGTATCAGACCACCAGATTGTTCATCTCGCAGTACTCTTCCCACTCGACACCCAATACCTCGGCCGCTTCCTTGTGCAGCGCCAGGCGCGCAGCCTCGAACTCTTCCGGGGTTGAGGTGTACTTGAGCGTCAGCTCCCACGGCTGCAAGCCCTGGGCTTCTGCCTCATCCTCGAACGCCCACTGGATCTGGTCCTTCTGATCGTCGGCAGGCAAGTCCTTGATCTCTTCCAGTAACTGGGGTGCATCCAGTACGTACTTTTTCAGGGCTTCTTCGTGTCTGGCTTCTTGGGTCAATTCTTTAACGGTCATGGCGTTCTCGCTGATCTGGGGAATGGAAGATGGATCTGGATCATCAAGGATCTCTCTGACGCAAAAAAACCGTTTGAAGCCCGGTTTGTCTGGCCTTCAGAACCATTCGGGATCATCTGAAAACTGCTGGGCGATGCTCATGCAGGCAACGAATATAGGACGTTTTGCCGACGATTTACACGGCTCTTTACATCTATCCCGCAAAAAGCTGTGTGCAAGAGACGCTGGAGACCTCGGGGAACATAAATTCAAATCCCAAGTCATAGCGATGTGCCATATCGGCACTTCACAAGGAACCCCAGTGATGCGCAGTTTTTCGAAGCTTTCGTCTACCCGTCTTGCCGCTGCTACCCTGCTGCTCGGCAGCCTGACATTGGCCAGTGCAGCTCAAGCGGCTGTCGAAGTCGCCTCTGACCCTTCGCTGTACTCCGACAAAATCTCTGCCCTCCACAATTCATACGGCAAGGACACGCTCGTCAGAACCAGTGTCAGCATCGATGATCTGGAAAACCTGCAAAAAACCGTGAAGGCCAATGCCAGCGATCTCGAAAGCCAGAAGCGCACTATCAGCGAACAGGCCCGTCAGATCGAAGAACTCAAACGCAACAGTGGTTCCAGCACCAGCTCCAGCAGCAAGGAGATTGATGATCTCAAGCGCACGGTCAATGAACAGGAACGCGACCTGAACACTCTCACCAAACAAGTGGAAGAGCTCAAGCGCAACAGCGGTTCCAGCTCCAGCTCGAACAACAGCGAGATCTCCAGTCTTAAACGGGAAATCAGCGATCAGGATCGCGCGATGGATCAGCTCAAGCGCACCGTCGAGGAGCTGAGCAGAAAGGTGAAGTAAGCGGGGAAAATGGTGCCCGAGACAGGAATCGAACCTGCGACCTTCGCGTTACGAGTGCGCTGCTCTACCGGCTGAGCTACACGGGCTGTGGGCTAAACCTAGCACCGGTCTCGAGGTCCGGCAACTTGTGGCGAGGGAGCAAGCTCCCTCGCCACACCAAATTCCACGCTCAGCTTTTTCCTGCACACAGCAAAACGCCCCGAACCAGTCGGGGCGTTTTGCTGTTCAACGGTCAGGCGCGGGGGTAATTAAACGCCCGAAGCCTTGGCCGCTGCTACGTCTTTGATGGACAGCTTGATACGGCCGCGGTTGTCCACGTCCAGTACCAGAACTTCCACTTCCTGGCCTTCTTTCAGGATGTCGGTCACTTTCTCAACGCGAGCGTCGCTCAGCATCGAGATGTGAACCAGACCGTCCTTGCCCGGCAGGATGTTGACGAATGCGCCGAAGTCGACGATGCGCTCAACCTTACCGACGTAGATCTTGCCGATTTCAGCTTCAGCGGTGATGCCCAGAACGCGCTGGCGTGCAGCTTCAGCCGCTTCCTTGGTTTCGCCGAAGATCTTGATCGAGCCGTCGTCTTCGATGTCGATCGAAGCCTTGGTCTCTTCACAGATCGCACGAATGGTCGCGCCGCCTTTACCGATGACATCACGGATTTTGTCGGTGTCGATTTTCATCGCGATCATGGTCGGAGCGTTTTCCGACAGCTCGGTACGCGACTGGCCAATGATCTGGTTCATCTGACCGAGGATATTCAGGCGCGCTTCCAGGGCTTGGCCCAGAGCGATTTCCATGATTTCTTCGGTGATGCCCTTGATCTTGATGTCCATCTGCAGCGCGGTAACACCTTTGGCGGTACCGGCTACTTTGAAGTCCATGTCGCCCAGGTGRTCTTCGTCACCCAGGATGTCAGTCAGGACGGCGAATTTCTCGCCTTCTTTAACCAGACCCATGGCGATACCAGCAACCGGTGCCTTCATCGGTACACCAGCGTCCATCAGAGCCAGGGAAGCGCCGCAGACCGAAGCCATGGAGCTCGAACCGTTGGACTCGGTGATTTCCGACACGACACGGATGGTGTACGGGAACACGTCGGCAGCAGGCAGCATGGCCTGAACCGAACGACGAGCCAGACGGCCGTGACCGATTTCACGACGACCAGCGCCACCCATGCGACCACACTCGCCCACCGAGAACGGAGGGAAGTTGTAGTGCAGCATGAACGGGTCTTTTTTCTCGCCTTCCAGGGTGTCCAGCAGCTGTGCGTCACGGGCGGTGCCCAGTGTCGCGACGACCAGAGCCTGGGTTTCGCCACGGGTGAACAGTGCCGAACCGTGGGTCTTCGGCAGAACACCCACTTCGATGTTCAGCGGACGTACGGTGCGGGTGTCGCGGCCGTCGATACGTGGCTTGCCGTTAACGATGTTTTCGCGAACGGTGCGGTATTCGATTTCGCCGAAAGCAGCTTTGACGTCAGCAGCGGAAGGCTGGCCTTCTTCACCGGACAGCTTGGCAACCACTTGGTCTTTCAGTTCGCCCAGACGAGCGTAACGGTCGGCCTTGATGGTGATGGTGTAAGCCTGGGAGATCGCTTCGCCGAACTCGGCACGGATAGCACCCAGCAGAGCAGTGGCTTCTGGCTGAGGAGCCCAGGCCCAGGTCGGCTTGGCAGCTTCAGCGGCCAGTTCTTTAACGGCGTTGATCACCACCTGGAACTCGTCGTGAGCAAACAGTACTGCGCCCAGCATCTGGTCTTCGGTCAGCTCTTTGGCTTCCGATTCAACCATCAACACGGCTTCCGAAGTACCGGCAACGACCATGTCCAGGCTCGAAGCTTTCAGTTGTTCGTAAGTCGGGTTCAGCAGGTAACCGGTGCTTTCGTGGAACGCAACGCGGGCAGCGCCGATCGGGCCATCGAAAGGAATGCCGGAGATAGCCAGCGCAGCCGAGGTACCGATCATCGCAGCGATGTCCGGATCGGTCTTCTTGCTGGTGGAAACGACGGTGCAGACAACCTGCACTTCGTTCATGAAACCTTCAGGGAACAGTGGACGGATCGGACGGTCGATCAGTCGGGAAGTCAGGGTTTCTTTCTCGGAAGGACGGCCTTCACGCTTGAAGAAACCGCCAGGGATCTTACCGGCGGCGTAAGTCTTTTCCTGGTAGTGAACAGACAGAGGGAAGAAGCCCTTGCCTGGATCAGCTTGTTTGGCACCGACTACGGTCACCAATACGCTGACGTCGTCGTCAACGGTGACCAATACTGCGCCGGAGGCCTGACGGGCGATACGGCCAGTCTCGAGGGTAACGGTCGACTGACCGAACTGGAATTTTTTGATTACCGGGTTCACGGTGTCCTACCTTCTTTGTGGCTCTTGGGGGAACTTGTCTTCTTGCGAAATTCGTGGGCAACGCCGGGAATCGGCCCGACTGTCATTGTCCAGGGTAAAACTATTGTCCAGATAAAACTTGAGGCTGGGAGCCTGCCATGTACCTGCGGGAAACCCGCTGGCACACAGCAAACAACCAACCTCTAGCGCAATCGCTTATTAGCGACGCAGACCCAGGCGAGCGATCAGAGCGCTGTAACGGCTCACGTCCTTGCCTTTCAGGTAGTCCAGCAGCTTACGACGCTGGTTAACCATGCGGATCAGACCACGACGGGAGTGGTGATCTTTACCGTTGGCCTTGAAGTGACCTTGCAGTTTGTTGATGTTGGCGGTCAGCAGTGCAACTTGCACTTCTGGCGAACCAGTGTCACCAACAGCTTGCTGGTAGTCAGCTACGATTTGAGCTTTTTCTTGAACGTCGAGAGCCATGAGGCAATCCTTTTATCAGGAAACCGTTTCAGAAAAACAGTTTCAACAGGCCAGGGACAAATCCCTGTATCTAAAAATGAGTAGTGACCGTGCCTGTTAACAGCCACCCTCGTTCGGTCATTCTGACCGAATCAGTCGACGTGGCGCGATGCGCCCGTCTTCGCTCACTTCACCGATACCGATGAAGCGACCATTGTGATCCTGTACCCGTACCATGCCAAATTTCGGTGCATCCGGGGCACGTACCGGCTGGCCGTTGAGCCAGTAGAACGCGCTCGCTTCCGAGAACTGCAACAGTGGCCAATCCAGCAGGCCGCTGTCCGATGGCATCAGGAAGCGGTCGACCGCTTCGTTGCCGCCTTCGGCATGTACCGCTTCCAGCTCTTCCAGAGTGACGGTCTGTGCAAGCGTGAAAGGCCCGGCCTGGGTACGTCGCAATTCAGCCACGTAAGCGCCACAACCGAGTTGCTCACCGATATCCTCCACCAGGGTACGGATATAGGTGCCTTTGCTGCAATCCACCGCAAGCCGCGCAGTATCACCCTCAAAGGCCAGTAATTCCAAGCGCGCAATAGTAACAGAACGCGGTTCGCGCTCCACTACTTCACCTGCACGGGCCAGCTTGTACAGCGGCTGCCCATCGCGCTTGAGTGCCGAGTACATCGGCGGTATCTGACTGATTTGCCCACGAAATTTCGGCAACACAGCTTCGATATCGGCACGACCAACGGTCACCGGACGTTCCAGCAAAACCTCACCTTCGGCATCCGCCGTGGTGGTGGTCTTGCCCAGTTGCGCCAGGGTTTCATAACCTTTGTCGGAATCGAGCAGGTATTGCGAGAACTTGGTGGCCTCGCCGAAGCACAACGGCAACACGCCAGTGGCCAGCGGATCGAGACTGCCGGTATGCCCGGCCTTCTCGGCATTGAGCAACCAGCGGACCTTCTGCAACGCCGCGTTGGAAGTGAACCCCAACGGCTTGTCGAGCAGGATGATACCGCTGACGTTACGACGGATACGTTTGACCTGAGCCACCGATTACTCCTTGGCGTCTTCGGGTTCAGCCGCTACCGGGTGCTGATTGTCTTCAGCCACCGCGCGTTCGATCAGGGCCGACAGGTGCGCACCACGCACGACACTTTCGTCGTAATGGAAGTGCAACTGTGGAACGCTGCGCAATTTCATCTCGCGAGCCAACTGCATGCGCAGGAAACCGGCGGCGGAGTTGAGCACCTTGATGCTTTGCGCGATATCGTCGCGGCTGTCCTGCCCCATCACGGTGATGAAGATCTTGGCGTGACCGACATCACGGCTGACTTCAACAGCGGTAATGGTGACCAGCCCGACGCGCGGGTCTTTGACTTCACGACGGATCAGCTGTGCCAGCTCACGCTGCATCTGATCGCCGATACGTTGGGTACGGCTATATTCTTTTGCCATGTCTTGTTACCTGTTACTGCCCCACGGTGAAACCCGAAGGGTCTGAAAGCGGCAAACGCCCGGCCTGACAAAAGCCAGACCGGGCGTTGCGTTTAGAGTCCGACTGATGCACCGCGCAATTGCATGCGGCTGGCCATCACGGCTCTTGAAGTGCGCGAGTTAGAGGCTGCGAGCAACCTGAACCTTCTCGAAGACTTCGATCTTGTCACCGACTTTGACGTCGTTGTAGCTCTTCACGCCGATACCGCATTCCATGCCGGCACGTACTTCGGAAGCGTCATCCTTGAAGCGGCGCAGGGATTCCAGCTCGCCTTCGAAGATAACGATGTCTTCACGCAGTACACGGATTGGACGGTTACGGTGAACAACACCTTCGATAACCATGCAACCGGCGATCGCGCCAAACTTCGGCGAACGGAACACGTCACGCACTTCAGCGGTACCCAGGATGTTCTCGCGAACATCGCTGCCCAGCATACCGGTAAGAGCTTTCTTGACGTCTTCGATGATGTCATAGATCACGTTGTAGTAACGCATATCCAGACCTTCCTGCTCGACGATCTTGCGAGCGCCGGCATCGGCACGCACGTTGAAGCCGAACAGTACAGCGTTGGAGGCCAGTGCCAGGTTGGCGTCGGATTCGGTGATACCACCGACACCGCCACCGACCACACGCACTTGCACTTCGTCGTTACCCAGGCCATTCAAGGCACCGTTCAACGCTTCCAGCGAACCACGGACGTCGGATTTGAGGACGATGTTGAGCGTCTTCTTCTCTTCCTGACCCATGTTCTCGAAGATGTTTTCAAGCTTGCCGGCGTGAGCACGGGCCAGTTTGACTTCGCGGAACTTGCCTTGACGGAACAGAGCCACTTCACGGGCTTTCTTCTCGTCAGCAACTACGCTCATCTCGTCGCCAGCGTCCGGAGTACCGTCCAGGCCGAGGATCTCGACAGGGATGGAAGGACCGGCTTCCTTGATTGGCTTGCCGTTCTCGTCGAGCATGGCGCGAACGCGGCCATAGTTCGAACCGACCAGCACCATGTCGCCCTGGCGCAGGGTACCGTCTTGAACCAGAACGGTTGCAACCGGGCCACGACCTTTGTCGAGACGCGATTCAACCACAACACCACGACCAGGGGCCGATGGGGTTGCTTTCAGTTCGAGAACTTCAGCTTGCAGCAGAACAGCTTCGAGCAACTCGTCCACGCCGGTACCGACTTTCGCCGAAACCGATACGAACGGGGTGTCGCCGCCCCACTCTTCCGAAGTCACGCCGTGAACCGACAATTCGCTACGGATGCGATCGAGATCGGCGCCCGGCTTGTCGATTTTGTTCACTGCAACAACCAGAGGTACGCCAGCCGCCTGAGCGTGCTGAACAGCTTCAACGGTCTGCGGCATTACGCCGTCGTCCGCTGCAACCACCAGGATCACGATGTCGGTCGCCTTGGCACCACGGGCACGCATGGCGGTAAACGCGGCGTGACCAGGGGTGTCGAGGAAGGTGACCATGCCGCGTTCGGTTTCAACGTGGTACGCACCGATGTGCTGGGTGATACCACCGGCTTCGCCAGCAGCTACCTTGGCACGACGGATGTAGTCGAGCAGCGAGGTCTTACCGTGGTCAACGTGACCCATTACGGTCACAACCGGTGCACGGGAGAACGTCTCACCTTCAAACTTCAGGGACTCGGCCAGGGAATCTTCCAGGGCGGTGTCGCTGACCAGGGTCACTTTGTGGCCCAGCTCTTCGGCAACCAGTTGGGCAGTTTCCTGATCCAGTACCTGGTTGATGGTCGCTGGGGTACCCAGTTTGAACATGAACTTGATGATTTCAGCAGCCTTGACCGACATCTGCTGGGCGAGATCGCCAACAGTGATGGTCTCGCCGATCTTCACTTCGCGCACAACAGGGCCGGTTGGGCTCTGGAAACCGTGGGCGTTGCGTTTCTTCAGCTTGGCCTTGCCGCGACCACCACGACGGAAGCCATCGCTTTCTTCGTCGGTAGTACGTGGGGCAACGCGTGGAGCAGGCGCCTTTTCCTTGACCGAAGCACGATGTGGAGCGTTTTTGCGCTCGCCATCACCACTGCCACGACGATTGCTATCGTCGGCACGTGGTTTGTCCGGACGACGCTGCTCGTCGCGCTTGCGAGTGTCGGCTGCCGGTGCAGGTGCAGCGGCCACGACCGGGGCGCTTTCACGCACAGGTTCGGCAACTGCAACAGGCGCTGCGACAGCTTCGACAGGAGCGGTTTGCGCAGCAGCAGGCTGGCGACGCGCTTCTTCTTCGGCGCGACGCTTGGCTTCTTCTTCAGCCTTCTGACGTGCAGCATTTTCTACTGCGCGACGTTCTTCCAGTTCGCGTTTGCGCTCGGCTTCGATTTCTTCCGGGCTGCGCTGCACGAAGACTTTCTTCTTGCGTACTTCAACGCTGATGCTTTTGCTGCCAGCAACACGCAGGGTGCTGGTGGTTTTACGCTGCAGCGTGATCTTGCGTGGTTCTTCCACTTTCGCCTTGTGGCTGCTTTTCAAGTGAGTCAGCAAAGATTGCTTCTCACTGTCAGTCACATGTTCTTCGGCGGCGGTGTGCGGCAGACCTGCCTCACGCATCTGCTGCAACAGGCGCTCTACCGGTGTTTTGACCTCATCGGCCAGTTGTTTCACCGTGACTTGCGTCATGCACTTCTCTCCTCAGGCCGCGCCTAATTACTCGAACCAGTGGGCTCGGGCGGCCATGATCAACTTGCCGGCACGATCATCGTCAATGCCGTCGATGTCGAGCAGGTCGTCAATAGACTGCTCGGCCAGGTCTTCGCGGGTAATTACGCCGCGCACCGCCAGTTCCATCGCCAAATCCTTGTCCATGCCCTCAAGCGAGAGCAGGTCTTCGGCCGGATGGGCGTCTGCCAGCTTTTCCTCAGTAGCGATGGCTTTGGTCAACAAACGATCCTTGGCGCGAGCGCGAAGCTCGTTGACGGTTTCTTCGTCAAAGCCGTCGATGTTGAGCATTTCTTCCAACGGTACGTAGGCAATCTCTTCCAGGCTGGTGAAACCTTCATCTACCAGCACCTGTGCCAGGTCTTCGTCGACTTCCAGCTCGTCGATAAAGTTGCGCAGGATGTCGCCAGTTTCTGCTTGTTGCTTAGCCTGGATGTCCGATTCGGTCATCACGTTCAGGGTCCAGCCAGTCAACTGGCTAGCCAGACGCACGTTCTGACCACCGCGACCGATGGCCTGAGCCAGATTGTCTGCGCCAACGGCGATGTCCATTGCGTGGGCATCTTCGTCAACGATAATTGCCGCCACTTCAGCCGGCGACATTGCATTGATCACGAACTGAGCAGGGTTATCGTCCCACAGGACGATGTCCACACGCTCACCGCCCAACTCGCCGGACACTGCCTGGACGCGCGAACCGCGCATACCGATGCAAGCGCCTTGCGGATCGATGCGTTTGTCTTTGGAGCGGACCGCGATCTTGGCACGCGAACCCGGGTCACGGGATGCAGCCATTACTTCGATCAGGCCTTCAGCGATTTCCGGCACTTCGATGCGGAACAACTCGATCAGCATTTCCGGCGCGGTACGCGACAGGATCAGCTGCGGGCCGCGGTTCTCGGTGCGGATTTCCTTGAGCAGCGCACGCAGACGCACGCCAACCCGGAAGGTTTCGCGAGAGATGATGTCTTCACGGGCCAGCAACGCTTCTGCGTTATTGCCCAGGTCGACGATCACATTGTCGCGGGTGACTTTCTTCACGGTGCCGGAGATGATTTCCCCCAGACGCTCGCGATAGGCATCAACGACTTGAGCACGCTCGGCTTCGCGAACTTTCTGCACGATGACTTGCTTGGCAGTCTGTGCAGCAATGCGGCCGAACTCGATGGATTCGATTTTTTCTTCGACAACGTCACCGACCTTGGCGCCAGGATGCGTTTGCGCAACCTTGCTTGGCCAGGTTTCGATAGCCGGATCGTCCAGGTCTGCTTCTTCGACGACCGTCCAGCGACGGAATGTCTCATAAGCACCGGTGTGGCGATTGATTTCCACACGCAGATCGACTTCGTCCTCGAAACGTTTTTTGGTAGCAGTGGCCAGAGCCAGCTCCAGCGCTTCAAAAATTACGTTTGCCGGTACGCCCTTTTCATTGGATACCGACTCAACAACCAGCAGTACTTCTTTGCTCATCGTACGCCTCGCCTTTCGCAAGCCATTGGATCCGCGGGATCCGCGTCTCAGTCAAAACTGGGAATAATGTTGGCCTTGTCGATCATATCGATCGGCAACAGGAACTCATGGTCTTCAACCTGCACCACGACGTCCTGCTCTTCTACACCGCGCAGAAGGCCCTGAAAGTTGCGTCGACCTTCAAAAGGCGAGCGCAGCTTGATCTTCACTTGTTCACCGGCAAATTTTGCAAACTGCTCAAGAGTGAACAGTGGGCGTTCCATGCCAGGCGAGGAAACTTCAAGGGTGTACTCAACGGAGATTGGATCTTCAACATCCAGCACACCGCTGATCTGGCGACTGACGATGGCACAATCGTCCACCAGCACGCCGCCTTCTTTATCGATATAAACGCGCAACATTGAGTGGCGACCTTGA
This sequence comes from Pseudomonas sp. 05N433, assembly GCF_056396925.1. Classification (NCBI taxonomy): domain Bacteria; kingdom Pseudomonadati; phylum Pseudomonadota; class Gammaproteobacteria; order Pseudomonadales; family Pseudomonadaceae; genus Pseudomonas; species Pseudomonas sp. 05N433. The sequence goes on from NZ_JBFTML010000019.1 coordinate 53,743, forward strand.
GCCGAAAACTCAATACCCCAGCATTCATAGCCTAGGGCCACGACCACCGGGGCCAGCAAGGCCTGCAACTCTTCTAGCTTGCTCGACACCTGAACCCCCTCGTGCATGTATGTGCATGCTATGCAAAATAAAAAAATGGGCGAAACGCCCATCCTTGAAACGCCGCCGAATAGCGGCGTTGAAAGTGTCCAGCTAACAAAAAGCCCCTGAAAAGGGGCTCCTTAAACTGGTTGCGGGGGCCGGATTTGAACCGACGACCTTCGGGTTATGAGCCCGACGAGCTACCAGACTGCTCCACCCCGCGACAAAGCTGGGGCGGAAGTATACGACCGATCCCTGACAGGGTCAATGTAACCTTCCACCTACAAGAAAGCCCGCAACAGCGGGCTCTCCTGATAATTGGTACCGAGAAGGGGACTCGAACCCCTACACCCTATGGGCACAACCACCTCAAGGTTGCGTGTCTACCAATTCCACCACCTCGGCAATACTACGTTTGAAACTCTTCTTACTTCTGCTCTTGAGCTGGAGGCACGCCAGTCGCTGGAGTAGCCGACTTTTGCTCTTGAAGCACCGGGACATCATCAGAAGCCGGTTTTTGCTTTGGAACTTCCAACACTGCTGGGTTTGGCAAACCTACTTGAGTCAGCTGGTGAGCTTTCTCTTTAGCAAAGTAACCTAACCCCAAGCTGGTCATGAAGAAACCGGCGGCAAGTATAGCAGTAAACTTACTAAGAAAGGTAGAGGTACCTTGGCTTCCGAACACAGTATTTGAAGCACCTGCTCCGAAAGATGCACCAGCGTCCGCACCTTTACCCTGCTGCAGCAATACCAGAGCAACTACGCCCAACGCACCCAGCAGATGAAAAACGACTACGACTGTTTCCAGCATTTTTTCAGTTTCCCGCGGCGCGACAAATCGCACCGAACTCATCTGCATTCAGGGAAGCCCCACCAATGAGCCCCCCATCGATATCCGGCATGCCGAACAGTTCGGCCGCATTGGCCGCCTTCACGCTGCCGCCGTATAGAAGCCGCACACCTTGTGCGACTTCAGAATTCTCTGCCGCCAACTGGGCGCGAATGGCTGCATGCACATCCTGCGCCTGTTGCGGCGAAGCAGTCAGCCCGGTACCAATGGCCCAGACCGGCTCGTAAGCGATTACTGCCTTTGCAAAAGCACCAACACCCAGCTCCTCGATGATGCTGCCCAGCTGACGCCCGACAACCTCAAGAGTTTTTCCAGCTTCGCGCTGCTCGAGGGTTTCCCCTACACACAACACCGGAATCAAGCCACATGCCTGTGCTGCCGCAAATTTGCGATTCAGCGTCCCGTCGAGCTCGCCCATTATCTGGCGGCGCTCAGAGTGCCCGACAAGCACCAGGGAACAACCTGCATCCACCAACTGACTCGGTGAAATTTCACCTGTCAACGCACCCTGCCCGGATTCAATCGCAGAGTTCTGCGCGCCGACCGAAATCGACTTCCCTTGCAAACCATCAATCACTTGATTGATATACAAGCAAGGCGGGAACACCGCGACATCAACACCGCTCGGCAAGGCCAGATGACGAAGGCCGTCGATCAGCTCAGCGACGCTGGCGCGGGTACCGTGCATCTTCCAGTTACCAGCTACCATAGGGCGACGCATGCTGTACCTCGTCGGTCAAAGTGGGCGCAGATGTTACCCAACACAATCATGGYTGGCAAGCCGAAATCAGGCAGAAACTTCAGTTACCAGTTTTGCCAGCTCTTCGGCGTAATCGCGAACCTGCGTTTCGTCCTCGCCTTCGACCATGACACGCACCAGCGGCTCTGTCCCGGACTTGCGCAACAACACGCGCCCGCGGCCCGCCATCGCTTGAGTGACACGATCACTGGCCTCCTTGACGGTCGGATGCTCGAGCGGGCTCACACCACCGCCAAACCGCACATTGATCAACACCTGAGGGCACTTGCGCAACGCCTGACGCGACTGAGCCAGGCCTTCTGCGCGCCGTTTCAGCGCCATCAAGACCTGCAACGCAGCAATGATCGCATCCCCGGTAGTGGTGTGACTGAAGCAGACAATGTGCCCCGAGTTTTCACCGCCCACCAGCCAATCGCGCTCCAGCAACTCGGAGATGACGTAACGGTCACCAACGTTGGCCCGCACAAAAGGAATCGCCAGATCCGCCAGGGCCAACTCCAGCCCCAGGTTACTCATCAGCGTACCGACCACACCGCCCTGCAACTTGCCACGCTCTTGCAGATCGCGAGCGATGATGAACAGCAGCTCGTCACCATCGACGACAGCACCGGTGTGATCAACCATCTGCACCCGATCACCGTCACCGTCGAAGGCGATACCCAAATCGGCGCGCTCGGCCAGCACGGCCGCTTGCAGCGGCGCCATATGGGTCGAACCGCAATTATCATTGATGTTCAGGCCGTTGGGATGAGCAGAAAGCACAACGACATCAGCCCCCAACTCACGGAACACGCTAGGCGCCACTTTATAAGTCGCGCCGTGAGCACAATCGAGCACGATCTTCAGGCCGGCAAAACTGGTGCCGGTGGGAACGCTACTCTTGCAGRATTCGATATAACGGCCCGAGGCATCGTTGATTCGCGACACTTTGCCGATCTTGCTCGACTCAACCACGGTCATCGGGGTGTCCAGCAGCTCTTCGATCATCAGCTCGACTTCATCCGGGAGCTTGGTGCCCTTACCAGAGAAAAACTTGATACCGTTGTCGTCATGAGGGTTATGCGAAGCGCTGATCACGATGCCGGCTTCGGCGTGAAAGGTCCGCGTCAAATAGGCGATGGCCGGAGTCGGCATTGGCCCCAACAGCATCACATCAGCACCGGCCGAGGTCAGCCCAGCCTCAAGCGCCGACTCGAACATGTAACCGGAGATACGGGTGTCCTTGCCCACGAGCACCTTGCAGGCGCCCATGCTGCGAAATGCCATGCCTGCCGCCCAGCCAAGCTTGAGCATGAAATCAGGAGTGATAGGGTATTGACCGACCCGACCACGAATGCCGTCGGTGCCAAAGTATTTCTTACTCATAAGTACTCCATCTTTCTTATTCAGCTGATTCTACGGCGGCAATCATCCGCACCACGTCGACCGTTTCCGCTACATCATGGACGCGCAATATACGCGCACCTTTGACCGAAGCCAGCGCCGCAAGTGCCAGACCACCATGCAGACGCTCTCCCACAGGTCGATTCAAGGCCTGGCCGATCATGCTCTTTCGCGAAACACCGACCAACAGAGGCCGCCCCAAAGCATGCAGGGCCTCCATATGCTTAAACAAACTTAGATTGTGCTGCAGGGTTTTCGCGAAGCCGAAGCCCGGATCAAGAATGATCCGCTCAGCAGGGATACCTACCGAGGCACACTGAACCATGCGCTCGGCAAGAAACTCGCCGACCTCTTTCGTAACATCCTGGTACTGAGGGTTGTCCTGCATGTCGCCCGGCTCGCCGAGCATATGCATCAGGCACACCGGCAAACCGGTGGCCGCCGCTGCATCCAGAGCACCATCTCGACGCAACGAGCGTACGTCATTGATCAACCCCGCCCCCAGCCTTGCGGTTTCACGCATGACGGCAGGCGTGGAGGTATCGACCGAGATAATCACATCCAGTTCGCGACTGATGCGCTCAACGATAGGCGCTACGCGCTCTAGCTCTTCAAGCGGCGAAACGGCCCTGGCACCGGGCCGGGTCGATTCACCACCGACGTCGATCAGCGTCGCACCGGCCGCCACCATCGCCTCGGCGTGGCGCAGGGCCGCGTCCAGCTGGCTGTATCGGCCGCCATCGGAAAAGGAATCGGGAGTGACATTGAGAATGCCCATGACATGCGTCTGGGCCAAATCAAGAACCCGGTTGCCGCAAGGCAACCGGGTCGAGGACTGAACAGAAGTCATTTCAAACCTTAAACGTCAGCAGCCGGGCCGCCGATAGGTGTTTCCGGACGCCCATCCTGCACCACCGGAGGCGTGCCGGAAGTGTCGTTGCCGCCAGACCAGTCGCGAGGTTCGCGAGGCGTACGACCCGCCATGATGTCATCGATCTGATCGGCATCGATCGTCTCGTACTTCATCAGGGCATCCGCCATCGCATCAAGCTTGTCACGGTTATCCGTGAGGATCTGCTTGGCCGTGCCGTAGCACTGGTCAATGATGCTGCGCACTTCGGAGTCGATCAGCTTGGCCGTCTCGCCAGAGAAACTGGCATGCTGACCACCGCCGCCACGACCGAGGAACACTTCGCCCTCTTCTTCGGCGTACATCAATGGACCGAGTTTTTCCGACAACCCCCACTTGGTCACCATGTTTCGTGCTATCTGGCTGGCACGCATGATGTCGTTGGACGCACCGGTGGTGACGCCATCGAAGCCCAGGGTCATCTCTTCAGCGATACGACCGCCGTACAGCGAGCAGATCTGGCTGATCAGTGCACGCTTGGACAGGCTGTAGCGATCTTCTTCCGGCAGGAACATGGTCACACCAAGTGCGCGACCGCGCGGAATGATCGACACTTTGTAGACCGGGTCATGCTCAGGCACGACGCGACCGACGATAGCGTGGCCGGCTTCGTGATAAGCAGTGTTCTGCTTTTCTTTCTCGGACATGACCATGGATTTGCGCTCGGCACCCATCATGATCTTGTCTTTGGCCAGTTCGAACTCTTTCATCTCGACGATGCGCTTGCCGGCACGAGCCGCAAACAACGAAGCCTCGTTCACCAGGTTGGCCAGGTCGGCACCGGAGAAACCAGGAGTACCACGAGCGATCACGGCCGGAGCGACGTCGTCACCCATCGGCACTTTGCGCATGTGGACCTTGAGAATCTGCTCGCGACCACGGATGTCCGGCAGGCCAACCACGACTTGACGGTCGAAGCGGCCCGGACGCAGCAACGCAGGGTCCAGTACGTCCGGACGGTTGGTCGCGGCGATGACGATGATGCCGTCATTCATTTCGAAGCCGTCCATCTCTACCAGCAACTGGTTGAGGGTCTGCTCGCGCTCATCGTGACCACCACCCATGCCGGCACCACGGTGGCGACCGACGGCGTCGATTTCATCGATGAAGATGATGCATGGCGCATGCTTCTTCGCCTGCTCGAACATGTCACGGACACGGCTGGCACCGACGCCGACGAACATTTCGACGAAATCGGAACCGGAAATAGTAAAGAACGGTACTTTGGCTTCGCCGGCAATCGCCTTGGCCAGCAAGGTTTTACCGGTACCCGGAGGACCAACCATCAGCACGCCGCGAGGAATGCGACCGCCCAGGCGCTGGAACTTGCCCGGATCACGCAGGAACTCGACCAGCTCGCCGACTTCTTCCTTGGCTTCGTCACAACCTGCAACGTCAGCCAAGGTGGTTTTCACCTGATCTTCGGAGAGCAGGCGCGCCTTGCTCTTGCCGAAACTCATCGGCCCACCCTTGCCACCGGCACCGCCCTGCATCTGCCGCATGAAGAACATGAAGACGGCGATGATCACCAGGATCGGGAAGCTTGCGACCAGGAGTTGAGTCCAGATACTTTGCTGCTCAGGTTGCTTGCCTTCGACCACAACGTGGTTATCCACGAGGTCGCCGATCAGACCGTTGTCCTGGATTGCCGGACGGATGGTCTTGAAGCTGTCGCCATCGTTGCGCTTGCCTGTAATCACGTAGCCATCAACCGCTACGCGCTCGACCTTGCCATCCTTGACCTGCTGGATGAAGTCGGAATAGTTGAGGGTCTGCGGCTCGTTAGGGCTGGAGAAGTTGTTCATCACCGTCACCAGGACAGCTGCGATGATCAACCACAGGATCAGATTCTTTGCCATATCGTTCAATTAACTACCCTCTGAAGCAAGCTCCGCTAATGGCGCGCGCTTCGCATGATATTCACCGGCCTAACTTACTACATTACCTACGGCTCTGGCAGGCGCCGTCTGTAACCCTTTGTGAAACACTTTCTACACAATATTCGCTAATGCACGCGGGGCGAAATATGAAAAACCTATCACCCCGCCAAAAAACCTCGTTTTACTCACTACGCCCGCGGTAACCCCAAGCCAACATGTATTGCTCGCGGGAACTGTCACGGGAAGAGTCTGGCTTGATCATCTGGATCTTGTCGAATTTCCGACGAGCATCCTTCAGGTAAACATCAAACCCTTCGCCCTGAAAAATCTTGATCACAAAATTACCACCCGGCTTGAGTATCCGTTCCGCCAAATCAAGCGCCAGCTCGCAAAGAAACATGGCTTTTGGCATGTCCACTTCAGGCGTACCACTCATATTGGGGGCCATATCGGAAATCACAAGGTCCACCTGCGAATTACCCACAGCTTCAAGGATCCGCGTGAGCACTTCGTCCTCGGTGAAGTCCCCCTGAATGAAAGTCACGTCCGGAATGCTGTCCATTTCCAGAATGTCCGAGGCGATCAGTCGCCCCTGACCACCAATCAGACGACTAGTCACCTGCGACCATCCGCCGGGCGCCGCACCCAGGTCGACAACACTCATGCCGGGACGGATCAGCTTGTATTTCTCCTGGACCTCCAGAAGTTTGTAACTCGCACGCGAGCGGTAGCCATCCTTTTGCGCCTGCTTCACATAGGGATCGTTGACATGTCTTTTCAGCCAACCAAGGCTTGTCTTGGAACGCGCCATTGGGCACCTCGATGATAAGGGTCGTGATTAATTGGGCGGATCCACGAGCCCTCGGGTAAAATGGCCGCCATTTTACAGAATCCAGACGAAAGGGTCAGATTATGCCGCTCACTCAAGAGCAGAAGAAACAGTACAAGTCCATTGGCCACCATCTGAAACCAGTTTTGATTGTGGCTGACAACGGCTTGACTGAAGGTGTGTTAGCCGAACTTGAACGCGCTTTGGCGGATCACGAGCTGATCAAAATCAAGCTCAACATCCTCGATCGCGAATCGCGCCTGGCAGCCATTGCAGAACTCTGCAAGGCCGGCAAAGCCGATCTGGTTCAGGTCATCGGCAAGATGGCACTGATTTATCGCAAGAACTTCAGCGTCAACAAGCAGTTGTCGAACGTCCATCGCTTCAAGTGATGGCAAGGGTCAAGGGTGTGCTTCGCGCACCCTGACACTCCACCCAGGCACCGGCTGCATCACCAGCACCAGCCCGGAAAACCCCAGGACAAGATAGCTGAACAACTGCCAATGCAGCGCCTGCGGCCAACCGAAGCGTACTGCGAAATACATCGCGCACCCATACAGCGCCATCAGCAGCAGTTGCCCGCGAATATCCCGCCATAGACTGGCAAGACCCTCGGCCTGTACCAGCACCAAAGCCTGAAAAATCACACCCGCTGTGGCGAATCCCACCATCAGCGTATTCAGCGCACCTGCAATTTCGTCGATCAGCAGCGGCGCCAGGCCTATTTGCCCCAGCACCGGCAGCAGACCGATGTGCAACAACCACAAGCCGCCAACCCAGAGCATCTGGGTCAGCTGCCAAAGCATGGCACCCGCACGTAGCGGGCGCCTTCTTTCAGATGTGGCGAACTTCGACAATCTCATACTCGATAACGCCACCCGGCGTTTTGACCGCCACCACATCACCCTCTTCCTTGGCGATCAAGGCACGGGCGATCGGCGAACCGACGGAGATCTTGCCGAGCTTGATGTCTGCTTCATCCTCACCAACGATCTGGTAAGTCACGCTTTCATCGGTCTCGACATTGGCGATTTCGACGGTGGTGCCGAAAATCACCTTGCCGGTGTGCTCGATGGTCGTTACGTCGATGACCACAGCGTTTTGCATGCGGCCTTCAATGTCACGAATCCGCGCCTCGACCATCCCCTGCTGCTCGCGAGCAGCGTGGTATTCGGCGTTTTCCTTCAAGTCACCCAACTCGCGGGCCGTACCGATGTCCTGACTGAGTTTCGGACGAACGACCTTGGTCAGATGAGCGTGTTCTTCTTCCAGGGCTTTAGCGCCCTTGACGGTCATTGGGTATTTGATCATGCCTTCAATCCTGCGTGTAGATCCTGCAAGCGGCGCACGGTCTTCTCAGGACCGAACTTCAACGCTTCGCAGATAGCTTCGCCAGCAGCAATAGTAGTGGTGCAGTAGATCTTGTGCTGCAAGGCATTACGACGAATGGAGTAGGAATCAGCGATCGACTGACGACCTTCGGTGGTGTTGATGATCAGAGTGACTTCGTCATTCTTGATCATGTCGACCACGTGCGGACGACCCTCGGTCACCTTGTTCACACGACGCACTTTCAGGCCTGCAGCTTCGATCAGCTTGGCAGTACCGGCAGTGGCGACCACTTCGAAGCCCAAGTTGATCAGATCACGGGCCACGCCTGCAACCAGCGGCTTGTCATCGTCGCGCACGCTGATGAACGCGGTACCACCGGTTGGCAGCACTTCACTGGCGCCCATCTGAGCCTTGGCAAAGGCTTCGCCGAAGGTGTCGCCCACGCCCATCACTTCACCGGTGGACTTCATCTCTGGGCCCAGGATCGGGTCCACGCCAGGGAATTTGGCGAATGGGAACACCGCCTCTTTCACGCTGTAGAAGTTCGGAATGATTTCTTTGGTGAAGCCGATTTCCTTCAGGGTTTTACCGGCCATCACGCGAGCCGCGACCATCGCCAGGGACACACCGATGCACTTGGAGACGAACGGTACGGTACGGGATGCGCGCGGGTTGACTTCGATGACGTAGATGTCTTCGCCTTGCAGCGCCAACTGAACGTTCATCAGGCCGACCACGCCCAGTTCCAGGGCCATTTTCTTGACCTGTTCGCGCATCTCGTCCTGGATATGTGCAGGCAGCGAATACGGCGGCAGGGAGCACGCGGAGTCACCGGAGTGAACGCCGGCCTGCTCAATGTGCTGCATGATCGCGCCGATCACCACGTCGGTGCCGTCGCAGACCGCATCCACGTCCATTTCGATCGCGCAGTTGAGGAAGTGGTCCAGCAGCACCGGGCTGTCGTTGGACACTTGAACCGCTTCACGCAGGTAGCGCTTGAGTTCTTCCTCTTCGTAAACGATTTCCATCGCACGCCCGCCCAGTACGTAGGACGGACGAACCACCAGCGGGTAACCGATTTTGGCGGCAGCACGAATCGCTTCATCTTCGCTGCGCACGGTGGCGTTAGGCGGCTGACGCAGGTTCAGACGCTCAACCATCTGCTGGAAGCGCTCACGGTCTTCGGCGCGGTCGATGGCGTCAGGACTGGTGCCGATGATCGGCACGCCGGCGGCTTCCAGGGCACGGGCCAGTTTCAGCGGGGTCTGACCGCCGTACTGAACGATCACGCCTTTTGGCTTCTCGACGCGGACGATTTCCAGCACGTCTTCCAGGGTCACTGGTTCGAAGTACAGACGATCGGAGGTGTCGTAGTCGGTGGAAACGGTTTCCGGGTTGCAGTTGACCATGATGGTCTCGTACCCGTCATCGCGCAGGGCCAGTGCTGCGTGTACGCAGCAATAGTCGAACTCGATGCCCTGGCCGATGCGGTTTGGACCGCCACCCAGGATCATGATCTTGTCACGGCCCGACGGCGCAGCTTCGCACTCTTCCTCGTAAGTCGAGTACAGGTACGCGGTGTCGGTGGCGAACTCGGCGGCGCAGGTGTCGACGCGCTTGTAGACCGGGAACACTTCCAGCTTGTGACGATGGGTACGCAGGTTCTTCTCGGTGACGCCCAGCAGCTTGGCCAGACGTTGATCGGAGAAGCCTTTACGCTTGAGGCGGAACATCAGGTCGCGGTCGATAGCGGACAGACCCAGGGTCTTGACCTTCTCTTCTTCCTTGATCAGATCTTCGATCTGCACCAGGAACCACGGGTCGATCATGTTCATGCCGAAGATGTCTTCGACCGACAGGCCCGCGCGGAACGCGTCAGCCACGTACCAGATACGCTCGGCACCCGGCACGGTCAGTTCGCGCTTGAGGATGCTCATGCTTTCCGGGTTGCTCAGGTCGAGCTTCTCGTCCAGGCCGCAAACACCCACTTCCAGACCGCGCAGAGCTTTCTGCAGGGATTCCTGGAAGGTCCGGCCGATGGCCATGACCTCACCGACCGACTTCATTTGAGTGGTCAGGCGTGCGTCGGCTTTCGGGAATTTCTCGAAGGCAAAGCGTGGCAGTTTGGTGACGACGTAGTCGATGGACGGCTCGAAGGACGCCGGGGTCTTGCCGCCGGTGATGTCGTTCGACAGTTCGTCGAGGGTGTAACCGACGGCCAGTTTCGCCGCGACCTTGGCGATCGGGAAACCGGTGGCTTTCGATGCCAGGGCCGAGGAACGGGATACCCGCGGGTTCATCTCGATGACCACCATGCKACCAGTGTTCGGGCAGATGCCGAACTGGACGTTGGAGCCGCCGGTTTCCACGCCGATCTCGCGCAGTACCGCCAGAGAGGCGTTACGCAGGATCTGGTATTCCTTGTCGGTCAGGGTCTGTGCGGGTGCAACCGTGATCGAGTCACCGGTGTGCACGCCCATCGGGTCGAAGTTTTCGATGGAGCAGACGATGATGCAGTTGTCCTTTTTATCGCGGACAACTTCCATCTCGTATTCTTTCCACCCAATCAGCGATTCGTCGATCAGCAGCTCTTTGGTCGGCGACAGATCCAGACCGCGGGCGCAGATTTCTTCGAATTCTTCACGGTTGTAAGCGATACCGCCACCGGTGCCGCCCATGGTGAAGGACGGACGAATGATGCACGGGAAGCCCAGACGATCGAGAACCGCATTGGCCTCTTCCATGCTATGGGCGATACCCGAACGCGGGCAGTCCAGACCGATGGATTTCATCGCCTTATCAAAGCGCGAACGGTCTTCAGCCTTGTCGATGGTGTCAGCGTTGGCGCCGATCATCTCTACGCCGAACTTCTCCAGAACGCCTTCGCGCTCCAGGTCCAGGGCGCAGTTCAGGGCGGTCTGGCCACCCATGGTCGGCAGCAGCGCGTCCGGACGCTCTTTCTCGATGATCTTGGCAACGGTCTGCCACTTGATCGGTTCGATGTAGGTGGCGTCGGCCATGGCCGGGTCGGTCATGATGGTCGCCGGGTTGGAGTTCACCAGGATGACGCGGTAACCCTCCTCGCGCAGGGCTTTACAGGCCTGGGCGCCGGAGTAGTCGAATTCGCAGGCCTGGCCGATCACGATCGGGCCAGCGCCGAGAATCAGGATGCTTTTAATGTCTGTACGTTTTGGCATGGGTTGTCACTCAAATCCGCAGGTCAGTCGGCAAGCCGTCTTGTTCAATCTCTGAAGCCTTGAGGGGGCCGCCGGTTTCGGGACCGCCCCCAGGCTTCRCTACATCAGGGCGAGCGATTAGCGTCGCTTGGCCATTTCGTTGATGAAGCGATCAAACAGTGGCGCTACGTCGTTCGGGCCAGGGCTGGCTTCAGGGTGACCCTGGAAGCTGAAGGCGCTCTTGTCGGTACGCTCGATGCCTTGCAGGGTGCCGTCGAAAAGCGATTTGTGGATCGCCCGAACGTTGCCTGGCAGGGTCGCTTCGTCTACCGCAAAACCGTGGTTCTGGCTGGTGATCATCACCACACCGCTGTCCAGATCCTGAACCGGGTGGTTTGCACCGTGGTGGCCGTGGCCCATTTTCAGGGTCTTGGCACCGGAGGCCAGAGCCAGCAGTTGGTGGCCGAGGCAGATACCGAATACCGGGATCTCGGTTTCCAGCACGTCTTTAATGGCCTGGATCGCGTAGTCGCATGGCTCAGGGTCACCCGGGCCGTTGGACAGGAACACGCCGTCCGGCTTCAGAGCCAGAACGTCAGCCGCGGGCGTTTGAGCTGGCACCACGGTCACGCGGCAACCGCGCTCGACCAGCATGCGCAGGATGTTCAGCTTGACGCCGTAGTCGTAGGCAACCACGTGGTATGGCAGATCGGAAGCGTCGATGGTCGCGTGGCTATCGGTCTTCAAGTCCCAGACAGTCGAGCGCCACTCGTACTTCTCTTTGGTGCTGACGACTTTCGCCAGGTCCATGCCCTTGAGACCAGGAAAACCCTGGGCAGCGGCGATGGCGGCTTCTTCGGAAATGTTGTCACCGGCCATGATGCAGCCGTTCTGCGCGCCTTTCTCACGCAGGATGCGTGTCAGGCGGCGAGTGTCGATACCGGCGATAGCCACGACATTATTGGCTTTCAGGTAGTCGGACAGAGACATCGTGTTGCGCCAGTTGCTCGCAACCAGTGGCAGGTCACGGATGACCAGGCCAGCGGACCAGACGCGATCGGACTCGGCGTCTTCCGGCGTAGTACCAGTGTTGCCGATGTGCGGGTAAGTCAGGGTAACGATCTGTTGGGCGTAGGAAGGATCGGTAAGGATTTCCTGATAGCCGGTCATTGCGGTGTTGAACACCACCTCACCAACGGTTTGTCCGTCGGCTCCAATGGCTTCGCCGCGAAAAATGCTGCCATCAGCAAGGGCGAGTATGGCTGGCTTAGTCAAGAAGACCTCCCGTAAATAAAGCCTGAAAGGGCGATCGCAGGTTGTAAAAAAGCGGAGTGACGTATGGACACGTCACCCCGCTTCTTCATCGAATTATTCTGCGCGCTTTTAGTGGACACACTAAAGCTGTAGCTTACAGAAAAAGGCATTTTTGGTCTACCGCCAATGAGCCCTAAAGGCCGGAGAATGCGACAGGACGTCGCTTGGCGGTTTAAAACCGGGCTCAAAGGCTATGTTTGAACCCGGTTTCGGCTGCATCTTAACGCAGGTCGAGCACGTCTTGCATGTCGTAGAGACCTGGCTCACGACCGTCCAGCCACAAAGCTGCACGTACCGCGCCCTTGGCGAAGGTCATGCGACTGGATGCCTTGTGCGTGATTTCCAGTCGCTCGCCCTCGCAGGCGAACAGCACCGTATGATCACCGACCACATCACCACCGCGAACAGTGGCAAAGCCGATCGTTTCACGCTCACGCGCACCGGTGTGACCTTCACGCCCATAGACCGCAACCTTCTGCAGATCACGATCCAGCGCATTGGCGATTACTTCACCCATGCGCAGCGCCGTGCCCGAAGGCGCATCGATCTTGTGCCGATGGTGAGCCTCGATGATTTCGATATCCGCATCATCACCCAGCACGCGCGCAGCCATGTCGAGCAGCTTCAGCGACAGGTTTACACCGACGCTGAAATTGGCCGCGAACACGATAGGAATATCCTTGCCCGCCTCGGCCAGCAACTGCTTCTGCGCGGCGTCCAGTCCCGTCGTGCCGATCACCATGGCCTTGCCCGCCTTACGGCAGAAAGCCAGGTTTTTCAGCATGACTTCCGGGAGCGTGAAGTCGATCAGCACGTCGAACTCATCAGCCACCGAATCCAGACTACCGGACAGCGGCACACCAATACGCCCCAACGAGGCCAGCTCACCGGCATCCACGCCAATCAGCGTACTGCCGGGACGCACGATGGCGGCGGTCAGACCGGTCAGCGGCGCGCGCTGCTGCACCGCCTCGACCAGGATCTTGCCCATGCGGCCGGCGGCACCCATCACAGCTATACGTCGCATGCTCACTCCTTACAAATCGCCGAAGAAGCGCTTCACGCCTTCGAACCAACCAGTGGTTTTCGGCGAATGACTGTTGTCGTCCGCCAGGGAGCTGCGGAACTCTTCCAGCAATTCGCGCTGACGACGACCCAGGTTGACCGGGGTTTCGACCGCCACACGACACATCAGGTCGCCAGCGCCGCCGCCACGAACCGGCGCAACGCCTTTGCCGCGAACACGGAACTGCTTGCCGGTCTGAGTCCCCTCAGGGATCTTCAGCTTGACCCGACCATCAAGGGTCGGAATCTCCAGCTCGCCGCCCAACGCTGCGTCGACGAAGCTGATCGGCACTTCGCAGAACAGGTGCTTGCCATCACGCTGGAAGATCGCGTGCTCACGCACATTGATCACCACGTACAGATCGCCGGTCGGACCACCCTGCGCGCCCGCTTCGCCTTCGCCGGACAGACGAATACGGTCACCGGTATCGACACCGGCCGGCACTTTGACGGAAAGCGTCTTGTACTCTTCGACACGACCTTCGCCGTGGCAGGAATCGCACGGATCGGAAATGATCTTGCCCTGGCCATGGCAACGCGGGCAGGTCTGCTGCACCGAGAAGAAGCCTTGCTGCATGCGTACCTGACCGATACCGCCACACGTCGGGCAGGTGACCGGCGAGGAGCCTTTCTTGGCGCCCGAGCCATCACACGGCTTGCAGTTGACCAGTGTCGGAACACGGATATTCACGGTTGTGCCGCGCACCGCTTCTTCCAGGTTCAACTCCAGCGTGTAACGCAGGTCGCTGCCACGCTGCGCGCCGCCACGGGAGCCGCCGCGACCGCCACCGAAGAAGTCACTGAAGACATCGCCAAAGATATCGGAGAAGTTCTGGCCACCAAAACCGGCACCGCCGCCACCCATGCTCGGGTCGACACCGGCATGACCGTATTGGTCATAGGCCGCGCGCTTGCTGGAATCGGACAGCACTTCGTAGGCCTCGTTGGCCTCCTTGAACATATCTTCCGACGCTTTGTCATCGGGATTACGGTCCGGGTGGTGCTTCATCGCCAGGCGGCGGTAGGCCTTTTTCAGGTCTGCTTCGCTTGAGCCACGCTCAACACCCAATACTTCGTAATAGTCACGCTTTGCCATAAGTCTTTGCACTCTTAAGGACGTTCGACAAACCTCTCCTGAGCCTCGTCAAACTCGTTGAGCCCCAATACAGGCCCGGACCCAACTCACGTCAATTCAACGATCCTGGTCTTTGATTCGATGCGGCACTTTCGGCGCGGAAAGCAGGAGCATCCCCGGCCATGCCACCAACACGCGAGCGTTGTCGCATGCTGTAAAAATTCGCTAACTCCAGACACGCCAACGCGGGAGCAAGCTCCCGCGCGGCGACATCCTACCAGTCACCGCCTGAAGGCAGTCAACCGGGCGACCAACAACTTACTTGTGGTCTTTAACTTCTTCGAACTCAGCGTCGACGACGTCGTCAGCTTTTTCAGCCGCTTCGCCTTTCGGTGCCGCGCCTTCAGCTGGCTGAGCCTGCTCGGCATACATTTTCTGAGCCACTGGCGCGGAGACCTTGGACAGCTCTTCAACCTTGGCTTCGATCGCAGCCTTGTCGTCGCCTTTAACAGCGGCTTCCAGGGCAACGACTGCCGCTTCGATTGCAGTCTTCTCTTCAGCGCTCACCTTGTCGCCAGCATCAGCGACCATTTTGCGAGTCGAGTGAACCAGCGCGTCGCCCTGGTTGCGAGCGCTCGCCAGCTCTTCAAACTTGCGGTCTTCTTCAGCATTCAGTTCAGCGTCGCGAACCATCTGCTGAATTTCGTCCTCGGACAGACCGGAGTTGGCCTTGATCACGATCGACTGAGTCTTGCCGGTAGCCTTGTCTTTGGCGCCTACGTGCAGAATGCCGTTGGCGTCGATGTCGAAGGTCACTTCGATTTGTGGCACGCCACGTGGAGCCGGTGGAATCTCGGCCAGGTCGAACTTGCCCAGGGACTTGTTCTGTGCGGCTTGCTTACGCTCACCTTGCAGCACGTGAATGGTCACAGCGCTCTGGTTGTCGTCAGCGGTCGAGAACACTTGCGATTTCTTGGTAGGAATCGTGGTGTTTTTCTCGATCAGCGCAGTCATCACGCCACCCATGGTTTCGATACCCAGGGTCAGCGGGCTGACGTCGAGCAGCAGAACGTCTTTCACGTCGCCGGCCAATACAGCGCCCTGGATCGCAGCACCCATGGCAACAGCTTCGTCCGGGTTAACGTCTTTACGAGCTTCTTTACCGAAGAAGTCGGAAACAGCTTTCTGCACCATTGGCATACGGGTCTGACCGCCGACCAGAATCACGTCGTCGATCTTGCTGACATCGATACCGGCGTCTTTCATCGCGATGCGGCAAGGTTCGATGGTGCGCTGAACCAGGTCTTCCACCAGCGCTTCGAGCTTGGCGCGGGAGATTTTCACGTTCAAGTGCTTAGGACCGGTAGCGTCTGCAGTGATGTACGGCAGGTTCACGTCGGTCGACTGGCTCGAGGACAGTTCGATCTTGGCTTTCTCGGCAGCTTCTTTCAGGCGCTGCATGGCCAGCGGATCACCCTTGAGGTTCATGCCGCTTTCTTTCTTGAATTCGTCGACGAGGTAGTCGATCAGGCGAATGTCAAAGTCTTCACCGCCCAGGAAGGTGTCGCCGTTGGTGGCCAACACTTCGAACTGGTGCTCGCCATCGACTTCAGCGATCTCGATAACGGAAACGTCGAAAGTACCGCCACCCAAGTCGTAAACGATCACAGTGTGATCGCCCTTGGCCTTGTCCATACCGTAGGCCAGTGCGGCTGCGGTTGGTTCGTTGATGATGCGTTTTACGTCCAGGCCCGCGATGCGGCCGGCGTCTTTGGTGGCTTGACGCTGGCTGTCGTTGAAGTAGGCCGGAACGGTGATCACCGCTTCGGTCACAGGCTCGCCGAGGTAGTCTTCGGCGGTCTTCTTCATTTTCTTCAGAATTTCAGCCGAGATTTGTGGCGGTGCCATTTTCTGGCCGTTCACTTCAACCCAGGCGTCGCTGTTGTCAGCCTTGACGATCTTGTAAGGGACCATCTGGATGTCTTTCTGTACGACTTCTTCGTCGAAACGACGACCGATCAGACGCTTCACCGCGTACAGGGTGTTATGCGGATTGGTCACTGCCTGACGCTTGGCCGACTGGCCAACCAGGATTTCGCCATCGTTGGCATAAGCGATGATCGACGGCGTGGTACGCGCGCCTTCAGCGTTTTCAATAACTTTGGCCTTGCCGTTTTCCAGCACGGAGACGCAGGAGTTGGTAGTCCCCAGGTCGATACCGATAATTTTGCCCATGTTCACTCTCCCGAAACTTTGGATTTGGATGCCGCAGTAGTGGTGGCTGACTGCGGTAGCACTTAAACGCTTGACTTCTAAATGGGGGCCTTGCGGCTAATTTCAAGCCTGCTCGTCAATCGAAGGCGAAACCGGTGCAGGTGCCTTGCTGACCACGACCATGGCCGGGCGCAGCAGGCGACCGTGGAGCTGATAGCCCTTCTGAAACACCTTGAGCACGCTGTTTGGCTCGACGTCGGCGCTTTCCTGCATGGCCATCGCCTGATGATGCGAGGCATTGAAAGGTTCGCCTTCAGGATCGATGGCTTCCAGGTGATAGCGCTTCAGGGTGTCCTGGAACATTTTCAGGGTCAGCTCGATCCCTTCGCGCATCGAACGAATGTTTTCGTCGTCAGGGTTGGACAGCTCCAGGCCGCGCTCCAGGCTGTCAATGATCGGCAGCAGGTCGCCTGCGAATTTTTCCAGGGCGAACTTGTGAGCCTTTTCAACGTCCTGATCGGCACGACGGCGGACGTTCTGCAGATCGGCGGCTACACGCAAAGCCTGATCCTGCGCACCAGCCAATTGCTCTTCGAGCACTTGTACACGAGCCGCCAGGTCTTCACCCGAAGCCTCGGGGGTCTGGTTGGCGTCTAGATTTTGCGTATCCACTGTCTGTTCGTCAGCCATAGATTTCTCCTTCCAATATCGTCCGCGAGCTCAACTCACGCTTCTGCCCCGGTATATGGGGTCGCAAAATTCAGCTTCAAGGGCTATCCGATGATTAACCCTACAAAAAACAACTGCTTTGTCATTCCCAGGCGCGCTAAGGATTTCTTTCAATCAAGCAAATCGACCTAAGCGGGGGCATTGTCAGCCAGAAACAAAACACTGTATAAATAACCAGACCTAAAGCCTGGGAGCGGCCTTCATGCTGGTGCACCTGTCCGTACACAACTACGCCATCGTTGAACATCTCGATCTCGAACTCGATCGCGGGATGAGCGTGATCACAGGAGAAACCGGCGCCGGCAAGTCGATCATGCTCGACGCCCTCGGCCTGACCCTGGGTGATCGCGCCGACAGCGGCGTAGTCCGCCCGGGGGCCGACAAGGCCGACATCCTGGCCACCTTCGACCTGATCGACATCCCTGAAGCCAGCGCCTGGCTGGCCGAACGCGACCTCGAGAACGACGGCCCGTGCATTCTGCGCCGCGTGATCACTGCTGAAGGGCGTTCGCGCGGCTATATCAATGGCACCCCCTGCCCTCTCGGCGACCTGAAGGCCCTGGGCGAGTTGCTGATCGATATCCACAGCCAGCACGAACACCAATCCCTGCTCAAAACCGATACCCATCGCCGCCTGCTCGACGAGTACGCCGGCGCCACGGACCTTGCCCGTCAGGTGCAACTGGCCGCCCAACGCTGGCGCCAGACCCGTCAGGAGCTGGAACGCCTCTCCAACTCCGGCGACGAACAGCGCGCTCGTCATCAGTTGCTCAGCTATCAACTCGAAGAACTGGAAAACCTCGGCCTCGGCGAAAGCGAGCTGGAGCAACTGGAGCAGGAACACAAGAACCTGACCAACGCCGAAACCCTGCTGGGCATTTGTCGGCAAGTGGTCGAACAATGCAGCGAAAGTGATTCCGGCAATGTATTGAACGCACTGACCGCCAGCCTCAATCGCCTATCGAGCGTGAACAATTCGATCGGCGCCCTGGGTGAAGCCAGCAACCTGCTGACCAGCGCGCAGATTCAGGTTGAAGAAGCGGTGGGCGAATTGAACCGTTTTCTCGACAATTTCGACGCAGACCCGGCACGTCTTCAATACCTGGAAGAACGCCTCGATGCGATCTACACCCTGGCGCGCAAACACCGCATCCAGCCGACCGAAGTCGCCGAGATGCAACAGAAGCTACTCGACGAAATCGAAACCCTGAATGCCAACGATGAATCCATCGAACGCCTGGGCGATGAGCTGGCCTCCTACGCCCGTCATTATCAGGAGAAGGCTCGGGAATTGAGCGACCTGCGCCATCAAGCGTCGAGCAGCCTGGCCAGCGCCGTGGAGCAGGAAATCCAGCGCCTGGGCATGCCCGGCGGCCGCTTCACCATCGAACTGCGCCCCAACAGCAGCGATGAACTGCTGCCCAACGGGCTAGAACAAGTGGAACTGCTGGTGAGCGCCAACCCAGGGCAACCGCTGAAAGCCCTGGCAAAAGTGGCATCGGGGGGCGAGCTGTCGCGTATAAGCCTGGCGATTCAGGTGATCACCGCACAGACCTCCCGCGTACCGACGCTGGTGTTCGACGAAGTGGACGTAGGTATTGGCGGCCCGACCGCCGAGATTGTCGGCCAGTTGCTGCGACGCCTCGGGGAGCGCGGGCAGGTTCTGACCGTGACGCACTTGCCGCAAGTGGCGGCGCAGGGGCATCAACATCTATTTGTGCACAAGGTCCGCGGTGAAGATGCCACGCACACAGCCGTCTCCAAGCTGAGCAAGAATGATCGTGTCGAAGAAGTGGCACGGATGCTCGGCGGCATCGACCTCACCAAGGAGTCCCTGGCTCACGCGAAGAAAATGGTTGTTACCGCGAAAATCTAAGAAGGGCAGAAAGCACGAAGGCGACCCTGAGGTCGCCTTCGTTCGTTTCGCGAACCTGAAGTTCGCGCGACATGCTTACTTTTTCTTGCGCACGTACAGTACAAGATTGTGATCGACCATCTCGAAGCCATACTTGTCGACGATTGCTTTCTGCAGCCGCTCGATTTCTTCGTCGAAGAATTCGATCACTTCACTGGTCTCGACGTTGACCATATGGTCGTGATGCTTGCCGTCGTCCAGTTCGAAGACCGCATGGCCTCCGTCGAAGTTGTGCCGCACCACAAGGCCAGCTGCCTCGAACTGGGTCAGAACACGGTAAACCGTGGCCAGACCGACGTCCTCACCAGCCTCCATCAGTGCTTTGTAGACGTCCTCGGCACTCATGTGGCGTTGCTCGGCGGAATCGAGCATTTGCAGAATTTTGACCCGTGGAAGGGTCACTTTGAGGCCGGCTTTGCGTAGTTCGCTATTTTCAACCATGGTCAGCTTTCTCGCGATGCTGCTTCGCAGCTTCTCTTAATGCGGGTATGATCGGCGTTTACGTTGTCCCAGCCAAGATAGTGGAAGTCGCCCACCGATGCAAAACACCAAGCTCTTGCTAACCAGTTTCACCTTTGTGGGACTGCTCGCACTCGCCGGTTGTTCATTCCCCGGGGTTTACAAAATCGACATCCAGCAGGGCAATGTCGTCACGCAGGACATGATAGACCAGTTGCGCCCGGGAATGACCCGTCGGCAAGTACGGTTTATCATGGGCAACCCTCTGTTGACCGACACGTTCCATGCCGATCGCTGGGATTACCTGTATAGCCTGCAACCCGGTGGCGGTGAACGCCAACAGGAACGCATTAGCGTTATCTTCAACCCAAATGACCAACTTGTCAGCCTCTCTGGCGATTTCATGCCAGGCGTGAGCCGCGACGAGGCCATTCTCGGCAAGGACAGCGGCACTACCGTGACCGCGCCGGCAGGAAACGCCGAGAAGCCGAAGCCAGAAAAACCGGTCAAGCCAGGCTCGCTGCTGGACCAGATCCAGAAGGACGTGGACAACGTAGAAACTGTCCCGGTCCCGACTCCAGAACCGCTGGAAACCTCGCCGCAATAATTTGCGACGCAATAAAAACCCCGGCATGTCCGGGGTTTTTATTGTCTGGCGTTTAATCGAATCACTGATTCCGGGCTTTGGCCTCGGCCGCCTTGGCTGCACGCAACCGCCGAACTTCTTTTGGATCGGCGAGCAACGGCCGGTAAACCTCGATGCGATCCCCTTCCTGAACCTGGCGAATGACCGGATCAGCGATCACTTTGCCAAAGATCCCGACCGGACAACTGCCCAGATCCAGCTCCGGGAATTCGCCATTCAGGCCCGATTTGAACAACGCATCCCGCACCGTCGCGCCCACCGGCACCGTTACGCTCAGCAGCACCTGACGATCAACGGCGGCATACACCACCTCGACCTTGATCACGGCCTCAACCATGCATTTGCTTCGCGCGCTGGCAGAACGCGTCCATCAACGTATTCGCCGCCTGATTAAACAAAGGCCCCAACGTCGCACGCACCAGCGGCCCCGAGTAGTCGAACGACAAGTCCAGACTGATCTTGCAGGCCTTCTCGCCCAACGGTTTGAACACCCAGACGCCGTGCAACTGGCTGAACGGACCTTCCTCGAGGTTCATTTCGATCGAACGCCCGGGCACCAGGGTATTACGCGTTACGAAATGCTGACTAAGCCCACCCTTGGCCACACCGACGCTGGCGCGCATGAACTCGGGAGAGCTTTCCAGAATTTCGGTCGATGAGCACCACGGCAGGAATTCCGGATAGCGGGCCACGTCGTTGACCAGGTCGTAAAGCGCTTGCGCCGGATACGGCAGCAGGGCCGAACGTTGAATGTGTGTCGTCATGTCAGCGTTACTTCCACAGCTGTGCGGCAAACACTACAAGAATGCCGATGGGCGCCACATAGCGCATCAAAAACAGGGACAGGGCGAACAGTACTGGGCTGCGGATCGACAACTCGTCGCGCACCGCTTCACGCCCCATCACCCAGCCCGCAAACACCACGAAACACAAACCACCGAGTGGCAGCATGATCCGCGAGGTGAAGAAGTCGATCACACCAAAGAAGTCCAGGCCTCCGGCCGCCCCCCATTGGTAGAGATGGAACATCCCGCCTTCGTTCACGAAAAACTTGGCTTCCTTCCAGATATTGAAAGAAAACACGGTACCCAGGCCGACGAACCAGCAGGTGAATGCCAGCCAGAAGGTGACCCAGGCGCGGCTGATTTTCGTGCGCTCAACCAGGTAAGCCACCATCGGTTCGAGCAGGGAAATCGCCGAACTCCAGGCCGCAATCGCCACCAGTACGAAGAACACTACGCCCATCAACTGGCCGAACGCTACGTTACCGAAGGCGAATGGCAGGCTGACGAACATCAGGCCTGGGCCTTCGCTCGGGTTCAGGCCGGCAGCGAACACAATCGGAAACAATGCCAGACCGGCCAACAGCGAAACGAAGGTGTCGAGCAACGCCACACCGACGACGGTTCCGGAAATCGACGAGTGCTTCGGCATGTAGGCGCCGTAGATCATGATCGAGCCGACACCCACGCTCAGGGAGAAGAACGCGTGCCCCATGGCCGGCAACAAGCCATCAAGCACCTTGTCCGGATGGAAGTCGAACATGAAATGCACGCCCTCCATGAAGTGGCCGGTGGTCATGCTGTAACCCAGCAGGACAATCACCATCACGAACAGCAACGGCATCATGATCCGCAGGCTGCGCTCCAGCCCGGCGACCACCCCCTTGGCGATCACCACTGCCGACAACAGCATGAAAATCGTGTGCCAAAGTGTCAGGCGCCATGGGTCGGCGATCACATTACCGAAGTATGCGCCGACCTGATCAGCCGTCACGCCCCGAAAGTCGCCACGACCCATGTCGATGATGTAATCCAGCGACCAACCGCCAACCACACTATAGAAAGACAGAATCAGCAACGCCGTGATCATCCCGGCAAAGGCGCCCCAGGACCACTTCGCCGAATGCCCCGCTTCCAGCGCCAGGACCTTCAAGGCATTGGCCGGGCTCTGCCGCGCGCGCCGGCCGATCAGGGTTTCGGCCAGCATGACGGGCATACCGATCAGCGCGATGCAGGCCAGGAACATCAGCACGAAGGCCCCGCCGCCATAGACGCCAACCATATAAGGGAATTTCCAGATACTCCCCAAACCCACGGCCGAACCGGTCGCGGCGAGTATGAAGACCCAGCGGCTAGCCCAACTGCCGTGGACAGAAACCTTGTCTGTCGACATCGTTATCACGCCCAAGCGTTCAAAAAAGAGGCCGCATTGTCCGGGATTCAATCAACCTGCTCAAGCACGTAGCGTCACCGTAGCCGACTCGCGCGCAACTCCCTATAATGCCGCCCCTATGGCTAAACAGAAGAAACACCCAACAGGGACCATCGCGCAAAATAAAAAGGCGCGACACGATTACTTCATCGAACATCGGTTCGAGGCTGGTCTGGTCCTGGCCGGCTGGGAAGTAAAAAGTCTGCGGGCAAGCAAGCTGCAACTGGTTGACAGTTACGTACTGCTCAAAGATGGCGAAGCCTGGCTGCTCGGCAGCCACATTACGCCTCTGACGACGGCCAGCACCCACGTTATCGCTGATCCGACCCGCACCCGAAAATTGCTGCTCAATCGGCGCGAGCTGGAGAAGCTGGCCGCTGCCGTGCAGCAAAAAGGTTACGCCTGCGTATGCCTGTCCTGGTACTGGAGCAAGCACATGGTCAAGTGCGAGATCGCTCTGGGCAAGGGCAAGAAGGAATACGACAAGCGTGATACCGAACGCGAACGCGATGCCGGCCGTGAATTGCAGCGTGCGGTGCGGAACAAGGGCAAGGAAGATTAATTTTCCTGCCTGATCGCGGCTTTTGTGGCGAGGGAGCTTGCTCCCGCTCGGCTGCGAAGCAGTCGTAAACGTTTCGACGCGCTGTTTGTACATGCCGCCAATGTTGGTCACCACGTTGCGCTTGAGCAGATCGAACAGCCCGCGAATGGTGTGCAGCAACACTGCGTTATGACTGGCCTCGGCGATAGCCAAGTGGAAATTCGCATCCGCCGCGCCCTCTTCCGCCCGACTCACTTCATCGTGGCGCGAATAGCAGTCCTGCAATTCGTCAAACGCCGCCGTCAGCCGCTCACGATCCACCTCGGTGGCGCGCAGTGCCGCGTAGTAAGCGCAGGACGCTTCCAGGGTATGGCGAAACTCCAGCAAATCGCGCTGGGCCTCGGGGTTGCTCTCCAGCAGGTGCAGCAATGGATCGCTGAACGTCGAGCCCAGGGATTCCACCACATAGTTGCCGCCGCCCTGACGACTGACCAGCAGCCCTTTGGCCACCAGTTTCTGAATCGCCTCACGCAACGAAGGGCGTGACACGCCGAACTGCTCGGCCAACGCACGCTCTGCCGGCAGGCGTTCGCCAGCCTTCAAGGTGCCCTCGAGAATCATCCCCTCGAGTTGCTCGACAATATCGTCAGACAAACGGCGTTGCCGAATCTGATCAAACCCCATCACTCAATTCTCCACGATCCCGGCGGCTCGCCGGGCTCTCTATTCTGGCCTATCGGCGCTGCGCCAGCACCTACCAGACGACGCTTGATCGAACAGATCAGATGCGTTCTGCACCGCTCATTCGACAAAAGTTTTAGGGCGGCAAATTGACACACCGCCTCCAAGGCTTTTACCCTAGCCAACAGCGATTGTAAATTGGTCTTACCAATTATCCAAGAACGCTGACCAGTGCCTGACCAACAACAATTAGGGGCCACCCCATATGCAAACCTGGCAACAGCTCTACAGCCCGCTCGGCAGTCTCGGCGTGTCCGCACTCGCGGCCGTCATTCCCATCGTATTTTTCTTCCTGGCTTTGGCCGTGTTCCGCCTCAAAGGCCATGTGGCCGGCAGCATCACCCTGGCACTGTCCATTGCCGTGGCAATCTTCGCTTTCCAGATGCCGGTCGACATGGCTTTCGCCGCCGCTGGATATGGCTTTGCCTACGGGCTGTGGCCGATTGCGTGGATCATCGTGGCAGCGGTGTTCCTCTACAAACTGACGGTCAAGAGTGGCCAGTTCGAAGTGATCCGCAGCTCGGTGCTGTCGATCACCGACGACCAGCGCCTGCAAGTGCTGCTGATCGGCTTCTGCTTCGGCGCGTTCCTTGAAGGTGCCGCCGGTTTCGGCGCACCGGTAGCGATTACCGCCGCACTGCTGGTTGGACTGGGCTTCAACCCGCTGTACGCCGCCGGCCTGTGCCTGATCGCCAACACCGCGCCGGTGGCCTTCGGCGCCTTGGGGATTCCGATCATCGTCGCCGGGCAAGTCACCGGCATCGACGCCTTCAAGATCGGCGCCATGACCGGTCGCCAGCTGCCGTTGCTGTCGCTGTTCGTGCCGTTCTGGCTGGTGTTCATGATGGACGGCCTGCGCGGCGTTCGGGAAACCTGGCCAGCTGCGCTGGTGGCCGGCTTGAGTTTTGCCATCACCCAATACTTCACCTCGAACTTCATTGGCCCGGAACTGCCGGACATCACCTCGGCGCTGGTCAGCCTGATTTCCCTGACGCTGTTCCTGAAAATCTGGCAGCCAAAACGCGCTGCAGGCGCGCACATCGTCGGCGCAGTCTCGGCTTCCGTAGTGGCCAGCACCGGTGGTTTCGGCCAACCGCGCACCACCGTGGCTTCGCCCTACAGCCTGGGAGAAATTTTCAAAGCCTGGTCGCCGTTCCTGATCCTCACCGTATTGGTCACCATCTGGACGCTGAAACCGTTCAAGGCGATGTTTGCCGCCGGCGGCTCGATGTATGGCTGGGTGTTCAACTTCGCGATCCCGCACCTGGATCAAATGGTGATCAAGGTCGCGCCGATCGTAACCAACCCGACAGCGATTCCGGCAGTGTTCAAACTCGATCCGGTTTCCGCGACCGGCACGGCGATTTTCTTCTCCGCACTGATCTCGATGCTGGTGCTCAAGGTCAACATTAAAACTGGTCTGACCACTTTAAAAGAGACGTTCTACGAACTGCGCTGGCCGATTTTGTCCATCGGCATGGTGCTGGCGTTCGCCTTCGTCACCAACTACTCGGGCATGTCGTCGACCATGGCTCTGGTATTGGCTGCCACCGGTGCGGCGTTCCCATTCTTCTCGCCATTCCTCGGCTGGCTCGGCGTGTTCCTGACCGGCTCCGATACCTCATCCAATGCGCTGTTCAGTTCGCTGCAAGCGACCACCGCGCACCAGATCGGCGTCAACGACACCCTGTTGGTGGCGGCGAACACCAGCGGCGGGGTGACCGGCAAAATGATCTCGCCGCAATCGATCGCCGTGGCCTGCGCCGCGACCGGGCTGGTGGGCAAAGAATCGGATCTGTTCCGCTTCACCCTCAAGCACAGCCTATTCTTTGCAACGATCGTCGGCCTGATCACCTTGGCTCAGGCTTACTGGTTCACCGGCATGCTGGTGCACTAAGCACTACACGCCACACGGAAAAAACCGACGCTGGGTTACGCCCCCGGCGTCAGCTATTCACAACCGGGTCTGCAAGGCTGCTGAAAGCTTATCTCTCTATATTCAGCAGCCTCAGCGGACGGATAACCGGGACCACCCGGAGACACGCCTGATGAGCGAGCTTTTTTACAACGCTGTGCCGAACGCGACCCGCGTCGCCCCGCCACTGCCTGAACCTCGGCAATACCCCAGCGAAAAACCGTCACGGGTGTACCTGTTCGGGACCTGCGTGGTGGATCTGTTCTACCCCGAAGCCGGGATGGACGCGATCCACCTGCTGGAACGCGAGGGCATTCGTGTCGAATACCCGCAAGGGCAGAGCTGCTGCGGGCAACCGGCCTACACCTCGGGTTACACCGAACAGGCCCGGACCGTGGCGCGCTCGCAACTGGCGTTGTTTGCCGGGGATTATCCGGTGGTGGTGCCGTCGGGTTCTTGCGCGGGCATGTTGCGCGAACACTATGCCGACCTGTTCAAGGACGAGCCGCAAACGCTGAAACAGGTTCAGGCCCTCGCGGCACGGACTTACGAGCTTGCCGAGTTCTTGCTGTTTGTCTGCAAGGTGCAGCTCAAGGACAGCGGCGAACCGGTGAAAGTGGCGTTGCACACGTCGTGCTCGGCACGCCGTGAAATGAACACCCACCTGCATGGCCGTGAGTTGTTGGCGCAGCTGAGCAACGTGGAGCGAGTCGACCACAGCCACGAAAGTGAATGCTGTGGCTTTGGTGGGACTTTCAGCGTCCGTATGCCGGATATTTCCGGTGCGATGGTGGCTGACAAGACCCGTGCGTTGAAGGAATCCGGCGCGCACAAGGTACTCAGTGCCGATTGCGGTTGCCTGATGAACATCAACGGCTCGCTGGAGAAACAACAGGAAGCGTTGCGCGGTCAGCATCTGGCCAGCTTCCTTTGGCAGCGTACCGGAGGTGCCCGATGAGCAGCTCCACGATTATTCCTACGGTCGCCGTAGAAGAAGATTTTCGCAGCCGGGCTCACAAGGCCTTGGCTGACACGCAACTGCGAAATAACTTTCGCACGGCGATGGATTCACTGATGAGCAAACGGGCAGCGTCCTTCAGCGATGCCCATGAAAGAGAACATTTGCGAGCGCTGGGCAATGCCGTCCGCGCCCGCGCGTTATCCAAGTTGCCCGACCTGCTCGAGCAGCTTGAACAGAACCTGACCCGCAACGGTGTGACAGTGCACTGGGCGGAAACGGTGGACGAAGCCAATGGCATCGTCTTGTCGATCATCCGCGCTCACGAGGCGCGGCAAGTGATCAAGGGCAAATCGATGGTCAGCGAAGAGATGGAGATGAACCATGTCCTCGAAGCTCAAGGCATTGAATGCCTGGAGTCGGACATGGGTGAATACATCGTCCAGCTCGACCACGAGAAGCCTTCACACATCATTATGCCGGCGATCCACAAGAATGCCGGTCAGGTCGCGTCCTTGTTCCACGACAAACTTGGCGTGGAGTACACCAAGGACGTTGACCAACTCATTCAGATCGGTCGAAAAGTCTTGCGGCAGAAATTCTTCGAAGCCGACATCGGCGTCTCCGGCGTCAACTTCGCCGTGGCCGAAACCGGCACCTTGCTGCTGGTGGAAAACGAAGGCAACGGGCGGATGACCACCACGGTGCCGCCAGTGCACATCGCCGTAACCGGCATCGAAAAAGTCGTGGAAAACCTGCGCGACGTGGTTCCACTCCTGTCGCTGCTGACCCGCTCGGCCCTGGGCATCCCGATCACCACCTACGTCAACATGATCTCCGGCCCGCGCAAGGAACATGAACTCGACGGCCCACAGGAAGTGCACCTGGTGCTGCTCGACAACGGTCGCAGCCAGGCGTTTGCCGACAGCGAATTGCGCCAGACCCTGAACTGCATCCGCTGCGGCGCCTGTATGAATCATTGCCCGGTCTACACCCGAATCGGCGGTCATGCCTACGGCGAGGTTTACCCTGGGCCTATCGGAAAAATCATCACCCCGCACATGGTCGGCCTGGCGAAAGTCCCCGACCACCCGAGTGCCTCGTCGTTATGCGGCGCCTGCGGTGAAGTCTGCCCGGTAAAAATTCCGATCCCCGCATTGCTGCGTCGCCTGCGGGAAGAAAACGTCAAAGCGCCGGACAGCCCACATCAAGTGATGCGCGGTCAGGGCAGCAAGTATTCGCGCAAAGAACGATTTATCTGGAACGCCTGGGCCAGGCTCAACAGTTCGCCAACGCTTTATCGCCTGTTCGGCTTCTTCGCCACTCGCCYGCGAGCGCTGACGCCGAGCAACGTCGGCCCATGGACCCAGAACCACAGCGCACCGAAACCCGCGGCCCGCTCACTGCATGACATGGCCCGCGAGCATCTGGCCAAACAGGGGGACCGTTGATGAGCGCCAAGCAAAATATCCTCGCCAAATTGCGCAACAGTCTGACGGGCACCACGCCGGTGGCTGACAACTTCGATGTCGAACTGGTGACCGAGCCCTACACCTACACGCCGGAACAACGCATTTCGCAACTGCGCAAACTGATGGAAGCGGTGCATACCGAAATCCATCTGACGTCCAGAGAAGGCTGGCCCGAATTGCTCGCGCAACTGCTGCGGGACCGCCAGTTGCCGAGCCTGCTGATTGCGCCGACGACGCCCCACGGGCAACGCATCACCGAGCATTGGGCGAAAAATCCTGGCCTGCCAGCGCTCAAAGCCTACAACCGCCCGGTCGAGGAATGGAAAGCCGAGTTGTTCAACGACACCCCGGCCAGCCTGACTACCACCCTCGGCGCGATCGCCGCGACCGGTAGCCTGATTCTCTGGCCGACGCGGGAAGAACCGCGCTTGATGAGCCTGGTGCCGCCAGTGCATTTTGCCCTGCTCAAGGCCAGTGAAATCCGCGACAACTTCTATCAGGTACAGCAGGAATTCGAATGGGCCCAAGGCATGCCGACCAACGCCTTGCTGGTGTCCGGCCCATCGAAGACTGCCGACATCGAGCAAGTGCTGGCTTACGGTGCCCACGGCCCGAAAGACCTGGTGGTGTTGATCCTGGAGGACCAATGAGTCTACCGGCGGCTTTTCTGCGCGATGCGCAGCAACTGATTCCTGAAACACGACGTTTCGACGACCCGCTATCAACCCTGGCCTTCGGCACCGACGCCAGTTTCTATCGGCTGATTCCAAAACTGGTGATCCGCGTCGAGTCCGAAGACGAAGTAGTGGCGCTGCTCAAACTGGCGCAACGGGACCACATCCCGGTGACCTTCCGCGCCGCCGGCACCAGCCTGTCTGGCCAGGCCATCAGCGATTCGGTGCTGATTGTGCTGGGGGATAACTGGAACGGTCGCGAGATCCGTGGCCAGGGTACGCAAATCCGTCTGCAACCGGGCGTGATCGGCGCCCAGGCCAATGCGTGGCTGGCACCGTTCGGACGCAAGATCGGTCCGGATCCGGCGTCGATCAATGCCTGCAAAATCGGCGGCATCGTCGCCAACAATGCCAGCGGCATGTGCTGCGGCACAGCGCAAAATACCTATCACACCCTGGCCGGGATTCGTCTGGTGTTGGCCGATGGCAGCCGACTCGATACCGAAGACCCCAGCAGTGTTGCGGCGTTCCGAAAGAGCCACGCCGAATTGCTGGAGCGTCTGGCGACACTGGGCCGCGAGACCCGCGCCAATGCCGAACTGGCTGCGAAAATTCGCCACAAATACCGTCTGAAAAATACCACCGGGCTGTCACTCAATGCCCTGGTGGATTTCGACGAGCCTGTGGATATCTTGAGCCACTTGCTGGTGGGTTCCGAAGGCACGCTGGGGTTCATCAGCGCGGTGACCTACGACACGGTGATCGATCACCCGAACAAGGCATCGGCGCTGATTGTGTTCCCGGACGTGGAAACCTGCTGCAACGCGGTTTCCGTCCTGAAAAGCCAACCAGTGTCGGCCGTGGAACTGCTGGACCGTCGCAGCCTGCGCTCAGTGCAGGACAAGCCTGGCATGCCGGCTTTCGTACAACAACTGTCGCCTAATGCCTGCGCTCTGTTGATCGAATCCCGCGCGGCCTCCTCCACTTTGCTGCAGGAACAACTGGCGCAGATCATGGCGTCGCTGACCGACTTCCCAGTGGAAAAACAAGTCGACTTCACCGAAGATCCGGTGGAAAACGCCCGGCTCTGGGCGATCCGCAAGGACACCTTCCCCGCCGTCGGCGCGGTGCGCAAAACCGGCACCACGGTGATCATCGAAGACGTGACCTTCCCGGTGGAACAACTGGCCATCGGCGTGAATCGCCTGATCGAGCTGTTCGACAAACATCACTACGACGAAGCGATCCTTTTCGGACACGCCCTGGAAGGCAATCTGCACTTCGTCTTCACCCAAGGCTTCAACAGCGCGGAAGAAGTCGCACGCTACCAGGCGTTCATGGACGACGTGGCGCAGTTGGTGGCCGTGGAGTTCGGCGGCTCGCTGAAGGCCGAACACGGCACCGGTCGCAACATGGCGCCCTTCGTCGAACTGGAATGGGGCAGCGACGCCTACCAGTTGATGTGGCAGCTCAAACGCCTGCTCGACCCCAACGGCATTCTCAACCCGGACGTGGTGCTCAGCGACGATCCACAGATCCACCTCAAACACCTGAAGCCGCTGCCCGCCGCCGATGAGATTGTGGATAAGTGCATCGAATGCGGTTTCTGCGAACCGGTGTGCCCGTCGAAAGGCCTGACCTTGAGCCCACGCCAGCGCATCGTGATCTGGCGTGACATCCAGGCGAAGAAACGCGCCGGCATAGACACCGCCGAACTGGAGCAAGCCTACGAATACCAGGGCATCGATACCTGCGCCGCCACAGGCCTGTGTGCACAACGTTGCCCTGTAGGCATCAACACCGGCGAGCTGGTGAAAAAGCTCCGTGGCCGTAACRCGACCCATACGAAAACCGCCAACTGGATTGAAGGCAATTTCGCCACTGCGTTACAAGGCGCGCGCTTCACCCTGCATGTCGCCAACGGTGCGCGGATGCTGTTGGGGGCGCCACGCTTGGCGAAGCTTTCGGCAACATTGACCCGCTTGTCCAAAGGCCAGGTCCCGCAATGGACCAACGCCATGCCACAGCCGGAAAAGGCCATTCGCTTCAGCCCGAGCGTATCGGACGAACGCCCTCGGGTGGTGTATCTCGCGGCCTGCGTGTCGCGGGTCATGGGCCCGGCGGCGGGTGATAAAGAGCAAATGTCGCTGTACGACAAAACCCGTGGCCTGCTGGAAAAGGCCGGTTACCAGGTAGTCTTTCCAGACAATCAGGACAACCTCTGCTGCGGCCAGCCATTCGCGTCCAAGGGCTATGCCGAACAGGCCGAACACAAACGTCAGGAGCTGATCGGCGCACTGCTGCACGCCAGCCGCGGCGGGCTCGACCCGATCTACTGCGACACCAGCCCCTGCACGCTGCGGCTGGTTCAGGACCTCGGCGACGTACGACTGGACCTGTACGACCCGGTGCGTTTCATCCGTACGCATTTGATGGACCGACTGGACTTCACCCCGCAGGAAGCACCGATCGCGGTGCACGTCACGTGCAGCACGCAGCATCTAGGCGAGAGCCAGGCGTTGATCGATCTGGCGCGCAAATGCAGTAAAAACGTGGTCATTCCGGAAGGCATTCACTGCTGTGGTTTTGCTGGCGACAAAGGCTTTACCACGCCGGAATTGAACGCCCATTCGTTACGCACGCTGAAGGACGCGGTACAGCAATGCAGCGAAGGGATTTCCACCAGCCGCACCTGTGAGATTGGTCTGACACAACACGGTGGAATTGACTACCACGGGCTGGTCTATCTGGTGGATCGGGTGACCCAGGCCAGAGCGGTCTGACACCGAAGCACAAAAAGAAGGGGCAATAACGCATAATGCAAAAACCCGTTCCCACAGGGATTGTGCGTTAGACGTCATTGCCCCTTTTTCGCACCCTCCTCCCGGAAAATCTTTCACTCCCTCGCAAGCGAAAACAGAACCCTTGCACGCCGTCACAGTCCATTTGTTAAGCCCCAATCAGCGTGGCCCAATCCCCACCCCCGTTCCAGGAGATACCCATGAAGCGTTCCGCCCTGGCTGGACTGCTCCTCACTGCAACAATGCTGGCCTCCTCCGCATACGCCTCAAACGATAGCGATCAATGCGTAATGAAGCTCCAGGAGGTCAATAGCAAGCTGTCCAGCGCAGCCACGCTGGACGCCGCCACCAAAGGTGTCGTCGTCACCAAAGCCGAACAAGCCAAGGCCGCCCACGCCTCCAACAACGACAGAGAGTGTGTTTCCCTGGCGCAGCAAGCGCTTCAGGACATTCAAAGCCACATGAATAGCCATTAGGGCCGGGCCAGATAACATGCAGGTAAGGACAGAAGGTCGACTCGGCGCGCGTATTGGCGTACACTTCGCTTACCTGCTGGTTACACACAGCAGGTTCGGGGCCGCTTTGGATTCGACGCCGGTTGCGAAACTTTAGGTGCATGCCGACTTGGTAACAGAAGTCGTAAATCCACTGTTGCAACTACTTATAGTTGCCAATGACGAAACCTACGGCCAGGAATTCTCTCTCGCTGCGTAAGCAGCCTTAGATCCTGAGCTTCTGGTACCTTCGGGTCCAGCAATCATCAGGGGATGTCTGTAAACCCAAAGTGATTGTCATATAGAACAGAATCGCCGTGCAGTACGTTGTGGACGAAGCGGCTAAAACTTACACAACTCGCCCAAAGCACCCTGCCCGTCGGGTCGCTGAGGGTTAACTTAATAGACACGGCTACGCATGTAGTACCGACAGCGGAGTACTGGCGGACGGGGGTTCAATTCCCCCCGGCTCCACCATTTCATCATCTAAAGACGTCCACGGACGTCTTTTTTTGTGCCTGAAACCCAGTAAATACGCGGCTTCCAGGGCTTCCGAGGACTTTTGAGGATTTCTGAGTTCCAGGCGCTTTGGTATCCCAGGTGGTATCCCGGGCTGCCAAATGCTACTTTCAGGATACCAAAACGGTGCTGGAGGTAGCCCCCATGCCTACTAACGCAACCCGCCTCTCCGATCGCCAGCTCAGGGCAGTCAAGGCAACTGGTAAAGACTTCGTCCTCAGCGACGGCGACGGCCTGCAGCTTCGAGTACGCGCCAGCGGCTCGATGATGTGGAATTTCAATTATCGCGAGCCGTTGACCAGAAGCCGTCTTAATATGGCGCTCGGCCCATACCCCGACCTCTCATTAGCGAATGCTCGGAAGAAAGCAGTCGAGGCGCGAGAGCTACTTGCTCAAGGCATTGATCCCAAAGCCCAGCGCGATGAGCAAAGGCAAGCCAGACTGGCTGAGACCGAACACACCTTCGAGAAGATAGCCACCGCCTGGTTCGAACTGAAGAAAGACTCAGTGACGCCAGCGTATGCCGAGGACATTTGGCGTTCACTTACGCTGCATGTTTTTCCGAGCATGAAATCGACGCCGCTTTCTGAAGTCAGTGCTCCTATGGTGATCAAGCTCCTTCGCCCGATTGAGGCCAAAGGCAGCCTCGAAACCGTGAAACGATTGAGCCAACGACTCAACGAGATCATGACCTACGGGGTCAATTCAGGACTGATCTTTGCGAACCCCCTCAGTGGCATTCGGGCGGTGTTCAAGAAACCCAGGAAAGAGAACATGGCCGCGCTACGACCTGACGAGCTTCCGGAGCTCATGATGGAAATCGCGAATGCCAGCATCAAGCGAGTCACGCGCTGTCTGATCGAATGGCAGTTGCACACGATGACCCGCCCTGTCGAGGCAGCCACCACTCGGTGGACAGACATCGATTTCGACAAACGCATTTGGACCATCCCACCGGAGCGCATGAAAAAGCGTCGCCCGCATACCATCCCGCTGACTGAACAGGCACTCGCGTTACTGGAGACACTCAAGCCCCATAGCGGCCACAGAGAATACGTGTTCCCGGCAGATAGAAACCCGCGTACCCACGCTAATAGCCAGACCGCCAACATGGCATTGAAACGCATGGGCTTTCAGGACCGCTTGGTCAGCCACGGCATGCGCTCCATGGCCAGCACCATCCTGAACGAGCATGGGTGGGATCCGGAGCTGATCGAAGTCGCGCTGGCGCATGTCGACAAGGACGAAGTCCGAAGCGCTTACAACCGAGCGGATTACATCGAGCGCCGGCGTCCGATGATGGCTTGGTGGAGTGAGCACATCCAGAAAGCGGCCACTGGCAACCTGTCGGCATCTGCGATCAATCAAACCAGGGACCACAACGTCGTGCCGATACGGTAAGCGCTCACCGGACGCCGCCAGTAACCGAGAATGACTCCCCGCTTGATTTGGCGACAGCGGCGACACCGGCGACAACCCGCGTAATACCTGGCCTGCTGCATGGCGACAGAAGTGGCGACTGTCGCCGTTGCAAGCCTTACTCTTGGGGCTTTCTCGGCCAAGCCCATGCGAGTGGGAAGGCTCCGCATTCCCACTCGCATGGGCTCTGCGTAATTGCATCTCACTTGACCACCTAATTGCATTGCCACTGACCAGTCATTTACATTCGCGCTGACCAGCCGTTTGCAGTTGATGGGGGTCAGCGGGTGCCACTCAGCGCGAGTGTGTCAGCCAAGCACTGAAGGACTGCAACCGACCGATTCTGTTGAAAAAGTCGGTTCGCCCAAACAGCCTGGTCATTGACTGGTTAAAACGCCTTTTTTGCACACTGCTACGTGAAATCTGAGCCCCGAAGCCTCTGCCGAAAGTAAAGATTTCAATCTCGGACGCATACTTTTCTGCTGCGGAAACCATCGTCGACTTTTTCAACAGAATCGACCCAAAGCTGCCTGTGGCGACAGGCCGAAAGCAGTCACTCGCGGAGTGAGTACCCTTGTAC